>NZ_BAAHSH010000023.1:0-139294 GCF_054660755.1 Faecalimonas hominis | reverse complement strand
AGATTTTTATTGTGTTTTTTAGATAAAAATCGTGATTCAGGCAAAGTGAAAGGAGAAATTTATAATGCTAATTATAAAAACAGGGACATTACGTCCCTGTTTTTATATTAACCTCTGGTATAGTGGAAAATAAGTTTTTGCTGTACTAGTTATTTTCCTTCTTTTTACGTCTTTCCATTACCATAACTGCCAGTATTGCCAGTGAACCTGCTAACATAGAAGCAAGAAGCCCAAAGTTTGTCATGTCCCCTGTCTTTGGCACATCAGGTTTATTAGGTTTATTAGGTTTCACAGGTTTATCTGTGGATTTTTCTTTTACCGTTACAGTAATTGTCTTTGTAACTGATGCTCCCTGACTATCCGTCACCTTGTAAACCACTTCGTAAACACCTGCTTTTGTTGTGTCCACTTCATTTTTAATAACATTATCTGTTGTCAATGTAATTGAACCGTCTTCTTTGTCTGTTGCGGTAACATCTTCCAATGGATCAAACTCATCTCCAACTGTCAATGTCTTATCTTCAGCATGGATAACAGGCACTTCATTTAAACCTTCAGTTTTAGGATTTACCGTTACAGTAATTGTCTTTGTAACCGATGCTCCCTGACTATCCGTCACCTTGTAAACCACTTCGTAAACACCTGCTTTTGTTGTGTCTACTTCATTTTTGATAACATTATCTGGTGTCAATGTAATTGAACCGTCTTCCTTGTCTGTTGCGGTAACATCTGCCAATGGATCAAATTCATCTCCAACTGTCAATGTCTTATCTTCCGCATGAATAACAGGCACTTCATTCAAGCCTTCCATATCACTCTTCTTAAAGTTTGCCTGAAGTTCTTCATTTTTTGTTACAACGTATTTGTAAACTTCTGCTTTACTTAATACGTTGCCGTCTGCATCTGTCCAGTTTACAAATTCATAACCGTCATTTGCTTTTGCAGTTAATGTTGCAAGTGTGTTTTTACCGTAAACACCATTTTCATTATCCATAACTGCCGTTCCCATTTTTTCATCATTTACTCTTGTAGTTAATGTAAATGTTTCTTTTGTTTCAAATGGTTTTAAGACTTTTGCATCTGCCCAGTCTCCGTGGTCGCTCCAGTTGTGTGTACCCGGTTCCATTACAAGTTTTAATTTTTTAGCGCCTTTAATATCTACTTTGAAGTGATGCATTGCCGTATTGTCTTTCATCACTGCTGATGTAGCCTTTTCCACACCGTCTACATATACTTTGAAAGTAATGTCTGCTTCGTGTGTGTCTTTATATGCCTCGCGGTCAACGCCTGCATAGGATTCAAAAGTTTCATATCCTTTGCCTTCAAGGTCATATACAATCTCAGATTTGGCATGGCTTCCAAGTCCTTTTTTGAATGTCTGCTCTTCTGTTCCATTCCATAACTTGATTGCATTTCCGCCACAACTCTTATCTTTTCTTGTAGGGTTGCTTCCGGCATCTCCTGATGTCTGTGATTCCCAGTTCATATCCGAAAGATATACTGTTCCTGTTCCCTTTAAGTCTACTGTATATGTTTTTGTTTCTTTTCCGTTTGGAGAAGTTACTTTTACTTTGAGTGTATTTTCTCCTTCTGCGAGTGTATGTGCTGTATATACTTTTCCTTCGCCTTCTCCGATAACTTTTCCGCCTGCCATCACTTCAACTTTTGCGTCTTTTTCTTCTGCAACAACTGTAATTGCTGTATTTGGCTCTGATGCAAGCCCTGTGTATTCTACTGTATTTTTGTCAAACACTTCATTTAACTGTACGTTATCGCTAAATGTCATTTCTTCCAGATTTGCATTGTTAGAATCCGGAACTTTAACGAATACAGTATAAACAGCCGGCGCTGCACTTGTTTCTGAAGATACAAGAATATTTACCGTGTTTGTTCCCGGTTTTGCATCTGCTTTACCTTCTTTTGCAACTTTACCGTTTACTGTGATTGTTACTTTTGCATTCTGAGACTTCGGAGTTGCTTTTACTGTAATCTTTCCTTCTTTTTCTAATGCATATTTATATGTATATACATTGTCCTGTAATGCAATAGTGTCCTCATTAATGCTTAGAGAAGAAAGGCCTGTTATATTTTCTCCTGTACGGCTAACCGTAAATCTATAGTGATTTGTTGTAATGCCGTCCTCCGCTGTTACGTTTACTTCGATAAGATTTCTTGCGCTATGTAATGTTAAGTCAGAAGTTGCTTCCACTTTTTTACCGTTGAAAAGCACTTCCACTTTTGCATTTTCATCTTCTGCCGCAAAGTTTGCCGTAATTGCGCGTTCATCAATTCCCGCTGTTGTGTAATAGTGGTACGTTTTTGGATTAAATGTTTCAAATGGAGTCTGTAATCCATCAACTTCCGCTGTCTTTAATAATGCATTGGAAGATTTCATCTTGCTGATGTCGACGTCCTGTCCTTCTCCTGTCACCTGCACTGCATTTGACCAAACAATGTTTCCGCTGATGCCTGATGCTGTTACCGGAACAACGGCCGCTTTCACATATTTGTTTTTCATTGCTCTTGTTGTTGTAAGTGTTTTTCCTTCCGCACCTGCTACAACAGAGTAATTTCCACCTTCTGTATCTGCAACTGCCCATTTTACAACCGCTTCAGTTGCACCTGTCAGTTCGTGAGATACTTCTACTTTATTTTCTGCCTGTTTGTAAGTTACGTTTGCTGTTGCAGTTGGAAGAGAATCTTTTACATTTGCTGTCAAGTTAACTGTTTTGTTATCTACTTTTAACTCTGAGAATGTAAATTTCGCATTTGAACTGTTGCTTCCTGTTCCTGCAAGCATACCAATCTTGAAGGAATTTCCAAGATTTGCATTTGTCACTGTGCTTACATCTGTCCAATTCGCTCCGTCTTTACTGTAAGAACCAGTTACTTTGTCTCCTGCTTTTTTTAGTTTAAACCAAACAGTATTTTCTGTAACATTTGATTCTCCAACTTCCGACGGACTGTTCCGGTCAGGTTCATTTACTAATTTTATTTTCGGAGAATTATTTCCATGTTTTCTTTCGATAGAAACATAATGGTCACCATCTTTAAAGAAAATTAATCCTGCTTCGTCCCAGTTCGACTGAGTCAAACCTTCCATTTTAATTGTTGCTTCTACATTTTCGGCATTATCAACTTTATAGCCAAATAAGTTGTGCATTGTCTGTGTATTCCAAAGTCCGCCTTTTAATGCCTTGATTTCAATCTTGTTCTCTGCCGGAATGCTCCAACCGTCTTTTTGCTCACTGTCAATTGTAAAGCCATTTCCAAGTGTCAGCCCATTCATCTGAATAGAGAGAAGTTTTCTTGCTTCCAGACCGTTTACTGTCTTTGCAACCACTTCCACAACTCCGCTTGCTTTCGGTGTAAGCAATCCTGTATTGCTGATTGTCGCTTTATCTGTTGCTTTTCCTGTCTTCGCATCTACAACAGACCATGTTACCGTGCTGTCTTTCACACTTGACGTATACTGTACGTTTGCACCGTCAGTTGTCTCTTTGTCTGAAGAGATTGTAATTTCTGTCGGCATTGTCACATCACTTTTACCTGATACAGTGAGTGTAATCGGTGTTCCAGGGAATTTGCGTTCTCCTGCAACAAGGTATGGTGTGATTGTAACTGTTCCTTCTTTCACTGCGCGCACAACACCGTTATCTGTTACTGTTGCAACTTTCTCGTCGCTTGACTGATAATATACCTGTCCCAAATCTGTCTTATTATCTTTGTTCAACTGCACAATATCATTTTTTACAGTAATGTCACTTTCTTTTGTATTATCAGAAAGTAAACTTCCTGCATTTACGCCGGCATCGTATGTATTGCCTTCGATTGTCACGTTATAGCAGCCTCTAAACTTATACGCTCTTGTATTTAACTGCGTGCTTGTTGTAGTTGCTTTTAACTCTTTTGTCTCTCCGACTTTCATCGTCGTTCCGTCAACAGTTACGTTTACTGTTGCATTTGGCTCCTGACGGTAAATTTTGTTGTTCTTAAATGTAAGGTTATCTACACTCTTTGCATTTAACACATGCTTATCTTCCATATAGAATGTATTGCCTTCAATCGTCATATTCTTATGGATTGCCTGTGCTGAACCATTAGGGTTTGTCGGCTCTACAAAGATTGCATTGTCTTTTCCGCGTGTAAACACATTGTTTTTGATTGTCACATTTTCTGTTCTTCCTGACTCTCTCCAATTCTGTGCGTCATTTGAGATGAAAATGCTCGACATTCCCATACCGTCGAATGTATTATTCTCAATCAATACCGGTTTTCTTGTTGTCACAAGAATTCCTCGAGTCGGTGTTTCTTTAAACACGTTGTCGTGAATATGTACTTCCGGCGTGTAAGTAATATTTTCGATTGCATGTTGATTTGCTTGAATTCCAGGAATCTCTTTATCTAACGTAACAATAATATCTGTCAAACTATTAGAACTTCCTTTTCCGCCCTCTCCGTCAGGTCCGTCCACTTTTACAACTTTCGCCGTAGAATTTTCCACTGGAAGTAATGTTGACATTTTTGTAAACTCGACAGTATCACCTACGAAAAAGTTTGGAAATCCCGCTGTTTCATTATGCATAAATCTAACTTTAAACGTTTTATTATTAATAACTTCTACAACCTGGTTAAATGTTCCATGCACGTTAATCGGGTCATCGTGTGGATTTGAGAATGTACAGTTGCTGATGTCAATCTTTCCTTTACAGCCTGACATCTGAATAAAGTCTGCATATCCCGCTGTTGTTCTTCCGCTTTCTAACGGCGCTTCAAAATCAACATCGTCCAATGTCAATGTGTCTGAATGCTGTCCTACCATTCCGAAACCGTGTAAGAAAGAGATGTCCAAATGTTTTAATGCAACATTTTTACTCTTCCAGAAGAATGTTCCCGCATGGTCACGAACTGTCGGACGCATCTGATAGCAAAGTCCCGGTCTTAATTCTGAATTCAATCCGCTGTTATAAGTAAATTTCAAACGGTTATTTCCCATATCCTCGATTGTTTTTACATTTTGGAATAATGGATTGCTTGTTGTGTTTCCTCTCCATGTCAAACCTGTCTTTGTATCGAAACGCTGTGTGTAAACCATGTTGTTTGTTGTTGTCCAGTATGGCTGATTTGTGTAAGGACTCTTATCACTTATCCAGTTTACGCTTGTCCCCTTAATCTCATAGTTGTAACATTCCGGTACGTACACTGTAGCAGTGTTGCCTTCTGTCTTTTCAACCGTTACGTCCACAACTGTCGGTGTCTGGAAATCCACCTCGAAGTTTTGGAAAGTAACATTCTGACAATTAATTGCCGCAAATGTTGTCATTTTACCGTGGAACATAAATAAGGAATCGTTTCCTTCCACTGTTACATTTTTCATATCTTCCAATAGGATACCGATTTTCTTCATTTTATTGTTTTGGTCTGTTCCTACCGTGTTGGAAATGTATAACTCTCTTGCCTTAATTTTGTCAGGATAAATATCATACCTTCCTTTCGGAAAACTGATAGTTACATTTTCTCCCGCATCTGAAGCTTTCTTCGCTGCGGCTACTGCTTTGATAATTGCTTCCGCATTGTCTTTTCCGTTGTCTGCTTCTGCGCCGTAATCAGTTACATCGATTACCGTTCCCTTGTCTTTACCTTTTGCTTCAACGCTGATTGGCGTCATTCCTGAGATGCCCATACATAAAGCCAAAACAAGCGGTAAAAACCTGTGTTTCTTTTTCATGTCTTCTCCTCCTAAATTTTATTGGGATTTTCCCTATTTCATTGTACTATCACTTATCCCAAAAATATATAGATTAATCTATCCTATATGTGTGATTTTCTACGATTTTGTACAAAAAATATACTAAAGGAGACAGTCCCCAGCGGGATACTGTCTCCTTTAATTTACATTCTACTTATCTGCTTTTCTTCTACGTTTTACTACAACAATTCCAGCTGCTGAAACTGCCATTGCAAGACCGAATACAAATGGCATCTGTGTATCACCTGTTTTTACAGGTTCTGTTTTTGTAGGTTCTTTTTTATCAACCTCTATAAATTCAGGCTCTTTCTCTTTCAAGTTGTCCATCGCTTTCTGCAGAACTTCCGTTGCATTGTCCACTTCTTCCTGACTTGCCTTATCGTCTGCATTTACTTCCTGTGCTTTTGCAAGCGCCTCCGCAAATGCTTTCCAGCTTTCTGATGTGTAATCTTTCTCTGCTTTCTTCTCTGCCTGAGCGATTACTGACTGCAGCGCTTTTTTATCCGCCTCTATAAATTCAGGCTCTTTCTCTTTCAAGTTGTCCATCGCTTTCTGCAGAACTTCCGTTGCATTGTCCACTTCTTCCTGACTTGCCTTATCGTCTGCATTTACTTCCTGTGCTTTTGCAAGCGCCTCCGCAAACACTTTCCAGCTTTCTGATGTGTAATCTTTCTCTGCTTTCTTCTCCGCCTGAGCGATTACTGACTGTAATGCCTCTTTATCCGCTTTCACTTCAGGTTTTACATAAAGTTTCGCGTCTGCCCAGTCCACACAGTCATCATTTTTATTTTCCACTTCATCTGCAACGAGAATCAATTTGTTTACACTGCTGACATCTAAATTGACAAATTGGGCTTCATCTGCCTGTTTAATGATTCCTGAATCATAAAGCAGATTTTCTTCAGATACCTCTTCTTTATAAATAAGGAATTTTGCACCGTCACGTCCTGTTTTTCCCGCCTTGATGTAGTCGATTCCCAGCCATGTCTGGAAATATTTCTCTGTTCCGGCAACCTTGCTCAAATCATATGTAATCTGTGCATTTGTATTTGCGCTTAAACCGTTTGCAAATGTTGTCTGTTGATTATCTATCTTCATGCTGATATCTGTCGTAGATTTATCTGTTCCTGTGTCTGCCTTATTAATATGAACACCGCCCCAGCCTGATACGGCATCTTCATATTTCAGCACCTGATAACCTTCTCCCGCTTCCATAGCGCCTTCAACACCATCTCCCGTCAAATAGTACGTATCTAACTTCAACATATCTTCTCCAACGGTAACTTCAGTTGTTGTCTGCACCTTAGAACCGTCTTTCGCCGTAGCTTTAAGTGTTGCCACTCCGTTTCCGAGAGCACGGACTTTTCCGTTTTCATCAATTCTCAACACTGCCGGATTAGAACTTTCAAATGTTACGCTCTTATCCGTAGCATTTTCCGGTTCCGCAGATACGGTCACTGTAAACGTATCTCCTGCACTTACTTTTCCCGG
The DNA here is from genome assembly GCF_054660755.1 of Faecalimonas hominis. Classification (NCBI taxonomy): domain Bacteria; kingdom Bacillati; phylum Bacillota; class Clostridia; order Lachnospirales; family Lachnospiraceae; genus Faecalimonas; species Faecalimonas hominis. The sequence goes on along the minus strand of NZ_BAAHSH010000023.1, from coordinate 132,054 downwards.
AATACCTTTCATTGTAAGTTTCGTGACAGGTACATTTTCCGGTTTCTCTCCTGCAAGTTCTTTGAGCAGTTTCAAATCATTTTCAGTAAGTTTTCCGTCATTGTCCAAATCTCCTGCGCGCAGGTAAAGCGTATCCGCCTCTTCTCCTGCAAGATAAGATTCCATCTTTTCTACGTCTGCCTCTGTGACAAGCCCGTCTGCACTTCCGTCAATATCTCCGCTGACTGCCAACGTCAGAGTATCTTTGATTGTACCGTTTACCGTAAGTGTTAATTTATATCCAGTTGCTGCCGGAGAACTGTCTGACTGTTCGCCACCCATCGCTTCGGACATTGTAATGGTCGCTCCGTCAATTTCCCTGAACATCTTTTTCAATTCTCCTGCCGTTGTGCCTGAGGCAATACCGTACAGAATATTGTTTTCTCTGTCCATTTTCGCTTTCGCATCATCTTTCAACTCGAACCGGTCGTTTTCCTGTTCTCCGTCACCTTTTACAAGTTTCGGATCACCCCATGTAACCATGTCATGTCCATTATTTCCGAGCATATCCGCATACAGCATAATTTCTTCTGCCCCTTTAACGTCTATGTCAAAATAATACGCATTCTGTCCGTGTTTTAATACTTTTGAGCGTTCTACTTCATTTCCGTCAACGAAAACCGCTAATTCCACACCGTCTTTTGACTGTGTTTTATGGCAGTCAATTCCGCCATATACCTGAAGCCTTGATACATTCAAATCTGAGATATCAAAATACAATTTAGATTCTGCATTTACTCCGTATCCGGTTGAGAATGTCGTCCGTTTTCCATCTACCCAAAGGTCGAGCGCCGTTCCGCCATTATCCTCATTTACATGAATGCCGGCGTAACCTGATGTACTTCTTTTTGTATCATATCCTACCTCTGTCAATGGAATTTCTTTGCTCATTTCCATCTGAATCGTATATGTTCTGCTATATCCGTTTTTAGCGGTCGCTTTTACCGTCGCAGTTCCCGGAATAGCCTCTGCCTGTGTAATCTCAACTTTTACATCTTCTGATGCGGCCGTTGCGGTTACCTGTGGAACCTGCCCTTCTGTTCCATACGCATCGAAAGTATATGAAGTCACTTCATTGTTAAATCCCAGAAGGTCTTTTTCTCCTACTTTAATTCCTTTTAAAAGCACCGTCTCATCTTTAACTGTTACCTTACTTTCCTCCACCATCTGTTCTTTCGTTTCTCCCGAAAGCGCTTTCAAATGATATGTGTATGTATATGTCTGTGAACTTGGAAGTCTATACTTTGAAAGAGTTGCAGGTCCGCAGCTTGCCGTTCCAAGTCCCATCTGTGCATAGTCGATCGTAAGTACCGTATTTTTTGTTCCTTCTAATTGATATGGGTGTCCCGCCTTATCCAAATCTTCCTGTGTATAGTGCAATGCACTCATCTCAAGCAGATGATCTGTCGCATCAACAAGCAGACCGTTTCCGTCTTTATCTGTCAAAGCCATGAAACGCACGTCTGTCTTATTTCCTGTCTCCTGCGGATACACAAAGTTTATAAACTGATCTTTTACAGTGCTTTCATAGATACCTACATCGTATCCTGTCTTACGGTCACTGTAACTGTCCGCTTCCCCGCGTCCGTACCATGTCATATTTTCCAGACTTTCGTCTAACTGCACTCTGTTACCTACACGGAGTAAATCTCCCATCTGGTTAGACGGAATCAATGTACTCTTCACAAAAATATCTCCTGAAGAATAAATCGTATATGTCAGGCTGTCTTTAGAATCTGAGCAGTTTGTCAATGTACGGTCGATTGTCACATAGATTGCTTTCTCACTCTTTGTCACGCTGACAGCATCTACCTTTGCATTTTCATTTGCTTTTTTCCAATTCGCATCAACAGCCTCTTTCTTGTCGTTGTCTGTGTATGCTCTCCAGTAGTTTGGAAGTAAATCTTCCGCAATCATTTCTTTTCCATTTACTTCAAAAGAAGAGAGACTTCCTTTTTCCTTATTAAATGCAACAGACCAATCGTCCTGTTTTATCGTCACTTCTTTTTCTGTTTCTTTTACTGCGGAATCCTCAAACGACTTCATCGCCCCTGTATCCAGACCACGATCTGCCGCCTCTTTTTCAAAGTTCAAATCAAACTGCGCCTCTGCAACAATATCTCCTGCTTTGCCCCAACTTGTATCTGCTTTTGTCACAAATTGAATATGCAGGAAATATTCGTCTCCCTCTTTTGCGTCCGTCGGAACAGTATAAGGAATTTTCACCTCTTTTGTTGCAAGCGGAGCAATGTCAACGTCCGTGATTTCTCCTTTTTGCACTGATGTTCCGTCTTTTTCCAAACTCCAAAGCATCTTATATTCACTTGCATTTGTGTCGGTATATTCGTTATGAATAGAAACCGTCTGTGCTTTTTCGTCCGCCATAGTCATCTGAAGCGCCTGATAAATACGTTTTACTTCATATGCTTCCGGCTGTAGTGTGCGGTCTGCAGAAACAATACCGTTTACACAGAAATCCGTGTTTCCTGATTTCCATGAGGAGTAGTCTCCCTTATTCCAGTCTCCGTCATAGCCCCAGTATGTTGTTTTGCCGTCCCATTTTCCGTCTTCAATAAGCGGAGTGTTAAATGTCTGGTCTACCCAGTCCCAAATGAAACCGCCCTGTAAAATACCGTATTTTCTAATCTTATCCCAGTAGTCAATCATTCCGCCGCCGCTGTTACCCATTGTGTGCAGATATTCGCACATAATATACGGTTTTGTGTAGTTCGTTTTAATCTTATCAATTTCCGGATACATATTTGACTCTACGTCCACACCTTCATTAGCGTTCCAGCCCTGATAGTGTACTACTCGTGTATCGTCATTGTTCTGGAAATAGTCAATCTCTGCCTGAAGCGAATCACCTGTACCGGTTTCATTTCCCGGTGACCACATGATTACACTCGGATAGTTTTTATCACGTTCCAGCATATTGATTGCACGGTCTTCTGCCGCTTCCACGTATCCTGAAATGCTTCCCGGAACATTGTACTGGCTTCGTCCGTTATGAGATTCCACATTTGCCTCGTCCATAACGTAAAGTCCATACTCATCACACAGTTCATAGAAAACAGGGTCGTCCGGATAATGCGCCGTACGAACTGCATTAATGTTTAATGATTTCATGAGTTCGATTTCTTCTCTCATATCTTCTTCCGTCAGATAGCGTCCCGTCTCCGGATCATTTTCATGACGGTTTACACCGTACAATGTAATAACCTGTCCGTTGACACGAAGTCTTGCATCGTTTGTCCCCTTATCCGTAATCTCCACTTCACGGAAGCCGACTTTTACGGACGTAATTTCCGTCTCTTTTCCGTCTTTTTCAAGAACAAGTACAAGGTTGTACAGATTCGGGTGCCCTGCCGTCCATTTCTTCGGATTTGTAATCTGTCCGGATAATTTAACGGTTGTCTCCTTCTTATCGCCAAATGATGCCTCCGCACTCAGCGGTGTATCTGTCACAAGATTTCCTGCCGCATCATAGAGATAGCCTTTGACACTGTAACCATCTTTTTTACCGTCAAAATTTCTCAAATCCACATCTACATTCAATGCCGCGTTTTCATATTTCTCATCTAAATCTGTCACAACAGTAAAATCTCTGATTTCCGTCTGCTCTTTTGCCGTCATATATACATCACGGAAAATTCCGGCAAGTCTTAAGAAATCCTGATTTTCAATGTAACTTCCGTCACACCAGCGGTATACTTCCACCGTAATTACATTTTCATTGCCTTTTGAAAAATCCAATGCGTCTGTAATGTTAAATTCATTTCTTGTGAAACTGTCCTCAGAATATCCGATATACTCCCCGTTTACCCAGAGATACATTGCGGATTCCACGCCTTCAAAGTTCAGGAAAATCTCTTTTCCTTCCCAACTTGAATCTACGGTGAATGTCTTTCGGTATGTTCCCACCGGATTGCATTCTTCCGGCGCCTGACCGACTTTGTAATCTTTATAATTCTTTCCCTCAGCATTTATCCATGGATAGTTCTGGTTGGAATAAATAACCGGATCATACTTAAACGACCCGTCCTTGTTCAGATATGTCTGCCAGTTTCTCGGAACGGTAATGTTATCCCAGTTGCTGTCGTCATAGTCTTTTTTGTTGAAATTTTTGTCTTTTGCCGCGATGCGGTCAGCAGGTTTTACTGCCCAGCTAAACTTCCAGTCATCTCCGTTCAGCAACTGATAATAACTCGAACTTTGCTTATCCCCTTTTTTCGCCTTATCCACACTGTCATATCTGTAAAATGTGGCACGGGCTTTCTCCCTGTTCACTTGGAATACCTCCGGATTGTTCGTCCACTCCCTCGTGTCCGTGTCCGCTGCCAAAACATTCATCATGTCTTTGCCGAGTTCTCCAAATCCTGACAGAAACGTGCCTAAAACAAGCGATCCTGCCAAAAGTGTTGAAACAAAACGTTTCTTTCTCATGTCTTTACTCCTTTCTTTCTCAAAAAGGTCCTTTAAATTCTGCAAGTTACCTTGCTAAAGTTTATCATTCTGTTATTATTTATTTCAATACATTTTTTTAAGAAAAAAGTTCGATTTTTTATACAAAAAATAAAAAAAATTGATGCCCCGACAGATTTCCTCTGTCAAGACATCAACTCTTTTAACATTTATTCTATTTCGCACCGTTAATTCTGGCTACCGCCCTCTTCAACGCCGCTTCCGCACGGATAACATCAACAGAATCACTCTTGCTGTTCAAACGTTCCTCCGCACGTTTCTTTGCCTCCTCTGCACGGGCAACGTCAATCTCTTCCGGCCACTGTGCATCTTCCGCAAGAACGGTAATCTTTTCCTGAAGAATTTCAAGAAATCCTCCGAGAATAACCGCCTTTTTTACTTCCGCCCCTTTATGAATTTTCATTACACAAGGCTCTAAAATTGTTGTAAGCGGAATATGATTTTTATAAACACCCATTTCTCCCTCTACGGATACAAATTCGAGGAAGGACGACTCTCCCTCATAAAACACTTCGTCAGGGGAAATGATTCTCAATTCAAATACGTTCTCTGCCATAGGAAACACCTCCTACTTCACGCGTGCCAATACATCGTCAATATTACCTGCGTTTAAGAAATATCCTTCCGGAACATCATCGTGTTTTCCTTCAAGAATTTCTTTGAAGCCCTGAATTGTCTCACTAATCGGAACATATCTTCCTTCAAAACCTGTAAACTGTGTTGCTACGAAGAATGGTTGTGACAGGAATCTCTGAATCTTTCTTGCACGGGATACCGTCAATTTATCTTCTTCTGATAATTCGTCCATACCAAGCATTGCAATAATATCCTGCAATTCTTTGTATTTCTGAAGGATTTCCTGCACGCCACGGGCAACTTTATAGTGTTCTTCCCCAACAATGTGTGGATCTAACATACGAGATGAAGATTCCAACGGGTCTACCGCAGGGTAAATGCCGAGTTCTGTAATCGCACGGGATAATACGACTTTCGCGTCCAAGTGAGCGAATGTTGTCGCCGGAGCCGGGTCAGTTAAGTCATCGGCAGGTACATATACTGCCTGCACTGATGTGATAGAACCATTCTTTGTAGAAGTAATTCGTTCCTGTAATGCTCCCATTTCTGTCTGTAATGTAGGCTGGTAACCTACCGCTGAAGGCATACGTCCAAGCAAAGCGGAAACTTCTGAACCTGCCTGTGTAAAACGGAAAATGTTATCAATGAATAAAAGAACGTCTTTTCCGCCTTTATCACGGAAATATTCCGCCATTGTAAGTCCTGTAAGACCTACACGCATACGCGCTCCCGGCGGTTCGTTCATCTGACCGAACACCATGGCTGTTTTATTGATAACACCTGATTCCATCATTTCATAGTAAAGGTCATTTCCTTCACGGGTTCTTTCCCCTACACCTGTAAATACGGAATATCCACCATGTTCTGTAGCAATATTTGTAATCAATTCCTGAATTAATACCGTTTTTCCTACACCTGCACCACCAAACAGACCGATTTTACCACCTTTCTGGTAAGGGCAAAGCAAGTCGATTACTTTGATACCTGTTTCAAGCATCTCAGCCTCTGTTGCCTGTTCTTCAAATGCAGGAGCCTTTCTGTGAATCGGTGCATACTCTACATCTGTCGGTGCAGGTTTCTCATCGATTGCTTCTCCAAGTACGTTAAAGATACGTCCCAATGTATTTTCGCCGACCGGTACGGAAATAGGTGCTCCTGTAGCAACTGCGTCCATACCGCGAGTGAGTCCGTCCGTAGGTCCCATAGCGATACATCTAACCGTATCGTCACCCAAATGCTGCGCAACTTCCACAACTAATTTTTCTCCATTACTTCTTGTAATGTCAATCGCCTCGTTGATTTCAGGAAGGTTGCCATCGGCGTATTTGATATCCAATACCGCGCCGATAATCTGAGTGATTTTACCTATATTTTTCTCTGCCATTTTTTCACTCCTACCTTTTTCTAAAGATAACTGCCGATGCCTTATAGTGCATCTGCACCGGCTATAATTTCTGTCAATTCCTGTGTAATAGCACCCTGACGGGCTCTATTATATTTCAATGCCAAGTCTTCAATTATTTCTTCCGCATTATTTGTTGCAGAATCCATTGCCTGCATACGGGCACCGTTTTCACTTGCAACCGCTTCCACAAACGCACCATATAAGATACTTGTCATATATTTCGGAACGAGAAGGCTGATTGCTCTCTCTTCCTTCGGCTCAAAATTCATAAGCACGTTACTGTTTTCCGATTCATTTTCTTCCGCAACAGCCGAAGTGTCCACAGGAAGTAATTTCTTAAATGTCGGAATATGTGTTACCGTGTTTTTGAAAAATGTATACGCCACATAAATCTCACCAATTTCCCCATTGGCAAAATCCGTAAGCAGTCTTTTACTCAGTGCCTGTGCATCTGCATAAGTTGGCTCTTCTATCATGTCGGAACAGTCAAGGGCAACATCATATCCTTTTCTCACAAGGCTTTCCGCCCCTTTTCTTCCCACAAGATAAAGACGAACGTCTTCCTTTGCGATACCGCTTTCCGTAATGAGTTTTACTATATTTGAGTTGTATCCCCCTGCAAGTCCACGATTGGAAGTAACGGCAACAATGCCGACTTTCTTTGAATCTCCCGCTTTCAAATATGGGTGTTCGATATTCCCCGCCTTTGCAAGCATGGACGTTACTGTAGAATACATACACTCAAAGTATGCCTTTGAATTCTCTGCACGCATTCTTGCTTTCTGCAGTTTTACGGTAGAAATAAGTTTCATGGCTTTTGTAATCTGCTGTGTACTCTGTACACTGCTCTTACGCCGTTTTATTTCTCTCATTGATGCCATGACAATTCTCCTCTATTTAGAATTCTTTTTTGAACTCATTAATTGCATTTACAAGTGCTTCTTCTGTCTTATCTGAAATCACTTTTTCTACTTTGATTGCTTCCGGAATTTCCGGATATTTTGTCTGAATAAAGTCAAACAATCCTTTTTCAAATTCAAGAACACGCTCTACCGGAATATCCAACAGATATTTCTGTGTTGCAGCGTAAATGATAATGACCTGATATTCAACCGGCATCGGCTGATACTGCGGCTGTTTCAACATTTCCTTGATACGCGCTCCCTGTGCAAGACGTTCTGTTGTATCAGCGTCAAGTTCTGAACCAAACTGTGCGAACGCTGCCAGTTCACGATACTGCGCAAGGTCGATACGGATCGGTCCTGCGATTTTCTTCATCGCCTTAATCTGTGCCGAACCACCAACTCGTGATACGGAGATACCCGGGTTAATAGCCGGTCTGAAACCTGCGTTGAACATTTCTGTTTCAAGGAAAATCTGTCCGTCCGTAATTGAAATAACGTTTGTCGGAATATATGCAGATACGTCGCCTGCCTGTGTCTCAATGATCGGAAGCGCAGTAAGTGAGCCTCCTCCCAACTCATCTGACAATCTTGCCGCTCTCTCTAACAGTCTTGAATGAAGATAGAATACGTCACCCGGATAAGCTTCACGTCCCGGTGGTCTTCTCAGAAGTAATGAAAGTGTACGGTATGCTGTCGCATGTTTGGACAAATCATCATATACAATCAGTACGTCCTCTCCTTTTTCCATCCATTCTTCACCCATGGCACAGCCTGCATATGGTGCAATATATTGAAGTGGGGCAAGTTCACTTGCTGTAGATGCAACAACCGTTGTATAGTCCATCGCACCGTACTCTTCAAATGTCTGTACGATATTTGCAACCGTGGACGCTTTCTGTCCGATTGCAACGTAAATACATTTTACCCCCTGTCCTTTTTGATTAATAATTGTATCAATGGCGATTGCTGTCTTACCTGTCTGTCTGTCACCGATGATAAGCTCACGCTGACCTCTTCCGATTGGCACCATAGAGTCAATCGCCTTAATTCCTGTCTGTAACGGTGTATCTACTGATTTACGGGAAATAACACCTGAGGCAACTCTTTCAATCTGACGATATGCTTTTGCCTGAATAGGTCCTTTTCCATCAATAGGTTGTCCAAGTGCGTTTACAACACGACCTAACATACAATCTCCAACCGGAACTTCTACTACCCTTCCGGTTGTTTTTACGGTATCTCCTTCGTTAATGTTTCTGTTATCTCCCAAGAGAACAGCACCAACATTATCTTCTTCAAGGTTTAACACCATACCGTATACTTCCCCGGGAAACTCCAAAAGTTCTCCCTGCATTGCGTTTTCTAGACCGTGGATACGCGCAATACCATCGGCTACTTGAATAACCGTTCCCACATCAGATACCTCTAAATCTGACGCATATCTTTTAATCTGTTCTTTAATGACAGAACTGATTTCTTCTGGTCTTAAATTCATGGAGCGAATCCACCTTTCTTTTATATTTTATATCTGAATACTTCTCAACTGCTTAGACAATTCATAAAGTTTTGTCTTAATACTGCTGTCCACAACCCTGTCACCGATACGGATAACCATTCCGCCGATAAGACTTTCATCTACCGAATAGTTCATCTCGAAACTTTCGTAGCGGGTTGTCTCTAAAAGTCTCTTTTCCACAGCACTTTTCTGTGCATCACTTAAAGCAACTGCCGTTGTCACAAATGCAGTTCCTATTTTCTTTTCCTCTTTTACAAGCGCAATAAAATAATCAAATACGGCCGGAATGTCTTTGGAATGCCCTTTTGAAATTAAAAGCGCTATCAGTCCAATGACTTCTTTTGACACATGACTTGTAAAAGTTTCCTCGATAAGTTTTATCTTATCTTCTTTAATAATCTTTGGATTATCCATTAATTTCCGGAGTTCCTGATTTTCAGAAAAAATAACTGACAATCCTTTCGCCTCCTCAGCAAAAGCGTCCACACGGTTTTCCTCCATGGCTACGGAAAATAATGCATCTCCATATGTTTTAGAAACTAATTTAGCCATGTACTGTCACCCATTTCTTTTAATGTTTCTTCAATCAGACTTTCCTGTACATTTGTGTCAATGGAAGAGGATACGACTTTCCCTGCCATCATAGATGCAATCGTAATCATCTCCTGCTTCATCTCATCTAATGCACGTTTTTTCTCCAATTCAATTTCCGCATTTCCGCGTTCTATAATACGGGCTGCCTCTTCTTTTGCTTCAGCAATAATCTTTGCTTCATTCTGCATTGCCTTTTTGCGTGCGGCACTTAAAATTTCCTGTGCCTCTTTATCCACTTCTTTTAGTTTCTTTTCGTATTCTTCCTTATATGCAGTCGCATCTGTTCTCTCTTTTTTCGCCGTTTCCTGCTCGTCTAAGACACGCTGTCTACGTTTTTCCAAAAGATTTCTTACCGGCTCAAATAATAGATACGATAAAAATGTAAACATGACAAGCATACTAAGCGCCAACACAACAGCATCGAAAAGGAACTGTGCATCAAGGGTAAATAATCGTTCCAAGGTTCAGCCTCCTTCCTTATCTTATTTTCATTTTCCGTTATTCTTACAGTTTACCTAATAATGGGTTAGCGAATAACAGAATAAGCGCGATAACCAAACTGTAAAGACCAGTTGTTTCCGCTACGGCCTGACCAAGTAACATTGTAGATGTAATGTCTGATTTTGCCCCCGGGTTTCTACCTACTGCTGATGCACCATGACCTGCTGCAACACCCTGTCCGATACCAGGTCCGATACCTGCGATCATCGCAAGACCTGCACCGATTGCTGAACACGCTAAAATTAATGCTTCATTTGAAATTCCATTCATAGTTAAATCCTCCTAAAATTTGTTTTTGTTTTTTCTTGTTACTTTCTGTCCGGTATCTTGTCACTGACAAATACCATTGTCAACATACAGAATACGTATGTCTGAATTGCTCCCGAAAAGATATCGAAATAAATGTGCAGAAATCCCGGCCATGCAATTGCAATATTGGATAACAATCCGTAAAGCAAAGCCATAATTACTGTTCCCGATAATACATTTCCGAACAAACGCAATGATAATGAAAATGGCACCGCAATTTCTCCAATCAGATTTATTGGGAATAGAAACGGCAATGGCTTAAATAAGTCGGTAAATGCACCGAACTTGTTGTACCTGATATTATTAAACTGAATCAGGAAGAATGTAATAATACCAAGTGGAAATGTAACGCCATAATCCGCTGTTGGTGGTCTTAAACCAAGCAATCCTGAGATATTACTAAACAGGATAAACAGGAATAACGTTCCAATATAGTTTCTATACGGGATTCCTTTTTTGCCCATTCCACCGTGTACCATACCGTCCAGCATCTCAACAATGTACTCCACCGCATTTTGAAATTTACCCGGTTTTCCATCTGTGTCTTTTAACTTTATCCTTGCCACAAGAGCAAATATAATAAGCCCCACGCATATGATAAAGATGCTGACATGAGTTGTTGTCAGGTATAACTCCTGGCCGAACAGTTTGAACTTTACAAGTGAGTGAATCATAAAGTCCGCTTCTTTAGCCGCTAATATCCCTAGTCCATTTCCCACGTGCTTCAACCTCCTTTACTTAGATTTTTTAAGTTTCAACAACACTTTATGTGTGTAGGGCTGCAGATAAGCCCCTATTTTTAGTCCCATAACACCGATAAGCAGTGTAATCGGACTCCCAACGTCAAAATAAACTGTCGCACCAAACGCGATTACCACTGCCGTGTACCGCAGTGCATACATTTTTCTCATATGTTTTGCCGCTCCCGCTTCGCCTAAATCCAAAGCGTCTTCTATGGAACGTTTCATATGAACTGCCATTCCAACTGCCACGACAACGCCTATCCACAATCCGAAAGACAAATAAGAAAGATTCCCTGTGGCAATAAAGCACACCGGAATCTGTGCAATCGCTCCATATACAATGATGCCCGTGATTAATTCTTTTAATGTTTCATTTGCTGAATTATTTGTCATCTTCTTCTTCCTCTGAATCTTCATTCGCGTGTCTGACTAAATAGTAAACATTTCTCCCGCCCGCCAAAACTCCAAGAATGACAAGGGGAATAAATACCGGCAGTGAAAACTTTTCTTCAAGATAAGAGCCTAACCATGTACACATGAGAATCGGAACAATCATACTTATTCCCACCTGTGTGATCAGTGCAAATGTTCTATGCACACTCTTTTTGTATTTCATAAAGTTTCTCCCAACTTTCTGCCTGTTATTGTTATAACACTTTTTATAGTTAAAGTCCACAGTTAGCAATTCAGAACTTTACTCCTTCCACTCCAACCGGTGGAGATGTCCTTCCGTTTCCATATTAGCAAAACCGTTCTGGCGAAGCGCCTCATACAATACTATCGCCACGGAGTTCCCCAAATTCAATGAGCGGATATCCTGTGACATCGGAATGCGGATACTGTCTTCTTTATGCTGCACTAAAATCTCTTCCGGGATTCCCGCACTTTCTTTTCCAAACATAATATAGCAGTCCGGCTCATAAGATACGTCTGTGTATACGTTTGGAGCCTTCGTTGTCGCCATATAAATTTTGGCATTCGGATTTTTCTCCAGAAAATCTTCGTAATTAATGTACGTTGTCACGTCTAAATCTTCCCAGTAATCCATGCCCGCGCGCTTTAGCGCCTTTTCATTCAGCCTGAATCCTAAAGGTTCTATGAGGTGCAGCCTTGTGTTTGTCGCCACACATGTTCTTCCTATATTACCTGTATTTGCAGGTATTTCCGGTTCAAATAAAACAATATTAAGCATTTTCTTCCGTCCTTTCCCGCAATCGGTTGATAAATCTTTCCAATCTTCCGATTGCTTCCTTTAAATCTTCAAGAGAATACGCATAGGAAATTCGCAAAAATCCTTCCCCGCACTCTCCAAATGCCGTCCCCGGCACGACCGCCACCTTTTCCTCTGCCAGAAACTTCATGGCAAATTCTTCCGATGACATACCAAACTCCCGAATACTCGGGAAAATGTAAAATGCTCCGTAAGGCTCAAAGCAGTCTAATTTCATTCGTTTAAATTCACTGACAAGGAAACGTCTGCGCTGATTATAGGCGTTTCTCATCTCCTCCACTTCCCCCTCACAGTTTCGCAGCGCTTCCACCGCCGCGTACTGGCTATTTGTCGGGGCGCACATGATTGCATACTGATGAATTTTAATCATCTGCTCAATAATTTTCTTCGGTCCGCAGGCGTATCCCAGCCTCCAGCCCGTCATCGCAAATCCTTTTGAAAATCCGTTGATGAGAATGGTTCTCTCCTTCATTCCCGGAAAACTCGCGATGGATATGTGTTCTCCTTTATAACTTAACTCCGAGTAAATTTCATCGGACAGAACAAACAGATCATGTTCCACCACAAATTTTGCAATCGGTTCTAAATCTTCCCTCGTCATAATGGAGCCTGTCGGATTATTTGGAAATGGCAGCACAAGTATTTTTGTCTTTTCTGTCACCGCATTTTCCAACTCTTCCACCGTCAGTTTAAATTCATTTTTCCTCTGCAGCGGAATGATGACCGGAACACCGTCCGCAAGTACTGTACATGGAAGATACGAAACATAACTCGGCTGCGGAATAAGTACTTCGTCACCCTTGTCCAACATGGCGCGCATGGCGATGTCAATTCCCTCGCTTCCGCCTACCGTCACGACAACCTCGTTTCTGAAATCGTACTCTACATTTATTTTTCTCGATAAATATCTGCATATTTCCTGCTTTAATTCTTTTAGTCCGGCGTTTGACGTATAGAATGTTCTCCCTCTTTCGAGAGAATAAATCCCTTCCTCCCGTATTCTCCACGGTGTATCAAAATCCGGCTCGCCCACTCCAAGCGAAATCGCATCGTCCATCTCACTGACTAAGTCAAAAAATCTTCGTATGCCTGACGGTGCAATATTTACAATTTTCTCTGATAATGGATTTCTCATTATGGCATCACCGGTATCCTTTCCCCTTTAGACTTGTTTACCAGTATGGTGGAATGGTCTTTGTATTTCTTTAAAATGAAATGTGTCGCCGTACTGATAACCGACTCTATCGGTGAAAGTTTCTCCGAAACGAACATGGAAACTTCTTTTAACGTCTTTCCTTCCAAAGTAACAAGCAAATCGTATCCTCCTGAAATAAGATATACTGCGGAAACTTCCGGATAATTGTAAATTCTCTCGGCAATCCGGTCAAATCCCTGATTTCTCTGCGGAGTTACACGAACCTCAATAAGCGCCGTAATTTTTTCCACACCTGCCTTATCCCAGTCAATCAACGTGTGGTAACCACATATAATTTTTTCTTTCTCCATATCGGCAATTTCATTTGCGACCGTAATCTCATCGCTGCCCAAAAGAACTGCCAGTTCCTTTAATTCCACCCTGCTGTGTGTCTCAATGTAACTTAATATTTCTTTTCTCATGACTGCCTCCCTTACTCTCCATATATCTTTAACAGTTCGTCCTGTGCCGGTCTGTCAATATAGCGTTTCTCTTCCTGATTGTAAATCACTCTCTCCCTGTCTGCCGTACTTCTTCCGATTACCTCCGCCTGTATGCCTTTTCTGAGAAGTAAATCAGTCAGTTCCTTTCCATTGTCCGTCATAAACAACACGCTTCCCGCCGATGTCATCTGGTATGGATTGAGCTGAAAATATTCACATATCTCTATTGTTTCCTGTTTGACTGCGATTTTCTTTAAATCCACTTCCACGCCCACACCGGACGCTTCCGCCATGTTCCACAATGCCGCAAGAATTCCTCCATCCGTAATCTGGCACATTGCGGATACTCCAAACTCTTTTGCCAGTTTTAATTCTCTGTCCGCAAACAGATTTTCCTCAAGAGCATTTACCTGTGTCATGAAAGCCGGAACAAATCTCTGCGATAATTCTTCACCCTTCTCGCGAACGATGCGAAGCATTCCTTCCAGTCCTATCCATTTTGTCAGAACAATGTCCTGATTCGCCTTCCCCATATTGCTCTGGATCAGTTCTCCAGCTGCCACCAGCCCGATTCCAACAACAGTGACAACCGCCTTTGTGATAACGGGGCTGACCTGCGCTTTCACATTTAAAATCTGTATATGCTGTCTTTGGGCAGTCTGCTCCGCGAATTCCACCATCGACTTTAACCGTGATTCGTAGGCGTAAGGAGGAAGCAAAATACTTAAATTTGCCCCCACCGGAGACGCTCCTCTCGTATACAAATCATTCAAAGCCTGTGCCAGCCCAAACACGGCAATGTCTTTCTCGTCACCATATAGCGTCACATTTGTAAAAATTGCCTGTTGTCCGTCAGGAACAGCGATTCCCGAACACATCTCCTCCACCGAAGGCTGTATGACCGCCTCTTTTCTTTTCGTCTTTAACTGTTTTAATACAGACCGTCTTATAACCGTCTGTGATACATTTCCTATCTTCATCTCTACTATCCTTCTTATTGTTGTCCCTGAGGTGCAGTTTGCGGTGCTGCAGGCGGATTTGGCTGTGGTTGAGGCTGCGGTGCAGGCACGGGAGCCTGTGCTGCCGCTTCCTTCGCTTTAATATCCGCAATCGCTGCCTTTATTTTACTTTCGTCCTGTGTTTTAATCGCATTCTGCATCTGCTTTGTATATTCAGGGTTTGAGGAAGCAGTTCCGACAGACACTGTCGTCACGGAAGGTTTGTAAGTACTTTTGTTAAAAATTTCCCTGCTGACTTCCTTTCCTCCCTCATAAACCACTTTCCAAAGTCTCGCCGTCATTCCTTTGTGTGTACCTTTTGTCACCGACATTGCCCCTATGGCCGAACCCGGCTGTGCAACAAACTTTTTCTTCGGCGCTTCCGTAGAAATAACCTCGCTCACATACTCTATCTTTCTGTCTTTCTTTCTTGTTTCTTTTCCGTAAATCGTGAAAACCACATTTCCCTTTGATACATAGCCTTCAACGTAAATCGGTGTATCCAAATTATTTTTAAATTTGAAGTCTTTATAATCTCCCGCGATTGCCGCATCTCTTGACGGTTTTACATAATTGACTGTCATGGAGTGGGGCTGTCTGCTCGTCACTTCCAACTCGGATTCAATCACAGCATTATACAGAGTTGTGGACACCTGACAGATTCCCCCGGCAATACTCTGCACAAGTTCTCCGTTCTCAAATGCTCCCGCCTCCACATAGCCGTTGCTCTTCTCAAAAGGCTGCATTGCCTTCCCGGCCGAAAACTCCTCTCCCGGCATGACAACCGAACCGTTAATCTTCTTTACACCGTTTATAATATTCACTACCCTGCTCTGACCACTTCCGCAGTAAGTGGAAAATGTTCCGAGAGTATCTTTAATACTTTCCAAATCTTCTTTCTGCACACGAGGTTTCTTTATCGTGGAAACAACTTCCACTTTTCCCGCTCCCCCGTTCCAGTCTTTGTTCAGATACTGATTGACGGCATCTATCGTTTTATTTGTATCCAGTTGTTTTCCCTGCTGCTCTTTGGTCAGGACAAATGCCCCGTCCTTTCTTGTAATCGTTGCGTCCGCCGCTTTTGGAAGAAAACTTTCTACCTTCTCTTTTAAAACTTTCTCCGTCTTCTCCTTCTGAATCTGATACACCGGCTTTAACGTCTTCTTTTGTTTCTTTAATTTTCTTATCTCGGCATAGCGGCTGAATACATTTCCCTTTTTCCCATAATCCACCGCTTCTTCGATCAGTTTCTCCTCTTTGGAAATGTCAAATCCCAATTCTTCTAAGGTGACTTCCGCTTTCTTTCCCTCGGCTGTAAGGGAAATCTTTTGCTTTCCATACACTTCAGCCTGCTTATCCACCGCATTCTGTGCCTGTTCTGCATTCATGCCCGAAACGTCCACTCTTCCGATGAAAACGCCCTCACATATTTTATCTTCCGCCTGCTTATTGACCTGATAATGCAGTACGGCATATATTCCCCCGTAAACAAACAAAAAACACACGAAAATCAAGCCACATATTTTGGCTGTTTTCCGGTGTTTTTTCTCATTCTCATTCCTTCTTTTGCTATTTTTGATCCCTTTACGCATAAACCAACCCTCTCCCTCGATTTTGGTTCTCTTTACATGATATATGGTAATACGGAAGTTGCTAACATTGCAACAATAATAACCAATATTACGCCAGATACTATTTTTCTAAATTTTTTATCATAGAAATTCATTTCACTACCCCCGTGTTTTCTAATAGAATACTTTCATTTTATACTCTTTGGCATCTTTTTGCAAGAAACAATAGTCACAATTCTATAAACGAAAAACCGTTGCCTGGTAGTTTAACTTGCTACGGTTCTGATAGTCAAATAAAATAACGGTTTCTTTTCTCTCTCCGTTCCCCAATACATCATAAGTAAATTTCTCTATATGCGTCATTTTCCTCAACTGACGTTTGTCATATTTTTCATACCCCAAAAGATATTTATGTTCTTTTGACTCCTCTTCGTAAAATTCTCCAAGCCATTCTTTATCCGTCGTATTTTCTCCCGCAAATGTAGGACGGCTCTTTATGTTTTCACGAAGATACAGGTCAAAAATTAAAAGTTCACGATACAAATCCACTCTTTTCCCCGCATATTTTTCTGCAAATGCAAGCAAAATCTCATATCTTGTAATTCTCGAGTGGCTCACCATGTGAAATGCGTGCTCTTCATAGTATTCCCCTAATTTTTCAAAAAAGGCAAAAGGTGTCTCAAATTCCCTCACTAAATGTTCCAGCGTGTAAGAAAACTGTCCGCTGTTATAATACACCTCCACCATTTCCTCTATTCTTTTCAGTTTTAAAACGTCCTCATACGGAAGCCATTTCGTATAAAGCACCTCGTACGGCGGAAGGCTTTTATAAACCAGACCGTATTCTTCCGTATGTTCCTCCATATAAGAACCTTTTAACACTTTTAAAAATCCCAACTGTAACTGCTCGGGAGCAAGGGCGTACACATCATTAAATGACTTCCCGAAACTCTCGTAACCTTCATACGGAAGTCCTGCGATCAAATCCAAATGCTGATGAATGTTTCTGCCCGCATTCACCCTCTTCACTGCGTCAGCCACCTTATCAAAGCGCATCGTCCTTTTAATCTCCCCGATTGTCTTTGGATTTGTAGACTGCACGCCGATTTCCAACTGCACAAGTCCTTCACGCATCGTCCCGAGAAGTTCCAATTCCTCTTCGTTTAACAAGTCGGCTGAAATCTCAAAATGGAAATTTGTTATGCCGTTATCGTGTTCCGCAATATATCTCCATATCTCCATCGAATGGCTGTGTTTACAATTAAATGTTCTGTCCACAAATTTTACCTGCGGCACTTCATTATCAAGGAAAAACTGTAACTCTTTCTTCACTAAGTCCAAATCACGGAAACGAAGACATTTATCAATGGACGAAAGGCAGTAACTGCACGAAAACGGACAGCCTCTGCTCGTTTCATAATAAATGATTTTATTTTTAAATTCTTCCATATCTTCATACACAAAAGGGACTCTGCTCAAATCCATAATTTCTCTCCACGGATTTTCCACAATCCGGCCGTCCTTCTTCCGGTAAGAAATGCCTTTAATTTCCCGAAGATAGTCTTCACTTTTCCCTTCTATATAACAGGAAACCACTTCTGAAAACGTCTCCTCACCTTCGCCCTTCACAATTCCCCTCACTTCCGGAAGACGTCTCAGCACTTCCTGCGCGTCGTAGGAAACTTCCGGACCGCCAAGCCAGATTGGAAGGTTCGGCATAATTTTATGAATTTCATGTATAAGTGTCTCCACATACGATATATTCCAAATATAGCAGGAGAAACAAAGTACGTCCGGCTTCTTCTTATAAATATCCATCAAAATCTCATCTAACTGCTGATTAATCGTATATTCCGCAAGAAAAATATGCTCTGCATATTTCTTCGCATACGCCTTCAAACTGTAAACCGCCAGATTGGAATGAATATATTTCGCATTGATTGCCGTCAGTATAATCTTCATGTTTTCCTCCTTCATAATACATGGTACAAAAAAGAGCCCTTACGGACTCTGTCATTTCTCTTCTTCGTGCATTACACTTCGAACTCACTTCATGAGCGTTACCTCTGTAGTTAACTCAGCCCAGGCACCCTTACGGCACCCAGAAGGTTCCACTTAGTGCTGCTCCGTTCCCGACCTGACACGGTTCATGGATTCCTGTCGCGTAAGACCCGAACATCAACGCCACTTTCAGAGGGCAGCCTCACAAAATAAAGCCCTCCGTGTAATATCACCCCCACTATAGCGGATTGTGGGTACAAGGTACCGCTACCACCCCGGCTGCACGAGTCTATATTATACCCTGCTTCACCTGTAAATGTCAATGCTTCTGCTTCGCTTTTCGCAGTTCTTTGAAAAAATTTTTCATCAAAAGACTACATTCTTCTTCCAAAACCCCTGTTTCCAACTCAACCTGATGGTTAAATTCGTCCATTTGCAGAAGATTCAATATGGAACCGGCGCAGCCTGCCTTCGCATTCATACAGCCCACAACGACTTTTTTCATTCTTGACTGTACAATCGCCCCGGAACACATTTGACACGGTTCCAGCGTCACATACATTGTGCAATCTTCCAGTCTCCAGTCTCCCACTTTTTTGCTTGCCTTTTTTATGGCTATCATCTCCGCATGAGCAAGCGGATTTTTGTCGGTTGTCCGCCTGTTATATCCCCTGCTTATAATTTTATCCTCACACACAATCACACACCCGATTGGCACTTCATTTATCTCATATGCTTTCTTTGCCTGTTTAATGGCTTCTCTCATGTATTTCTCGTCCTGATTCATTCGTTCTTTTCAATCCTCCTGCAAAAATATCCAAAATCCTCTCTCGGATTTCTTTCCTCCTCAGACAACTCTACTTCCTCATTTTCCATTTTCCTAAACTGAGTAAATCCAAATGCCTTCGCCGCCTGCACCTCTCTGGCATGATTCACTCCCGGCACTCCTATGTATAATTCTTCCCCTTCCTCTATCCAGAGCAAATGGTGATAATTATAAAAACCGTGCAGTAAAAAATTATTATTTGCAAGTCTCCACTCTCTTCGCGGAAGCCTTACCAAATCTTTTCTCTGAATTTTCTCATAGAAATTTTTCTCAGGTTCCGGTTCTGATTCCGGTTCTTCCCGTATCTCCATCTCTTTCAGCGGTTCCGTAGAAATATCTTCCACATTTATCTCCTCTCCGTTCCAGACAGCCATGTACCTTTTCTTTTCTTCATCTTCAAGGAAAATTCCGCAAATCGCTTCCACGCTGTCCGCATTTCCTATATCTTCATCGGAGAATGTCAGCATATATTGAATCATCGGCTTATTCTGCCCTATTTCTCCCTGCAGAACACCTTCGTACATATCGTTATTTCTGTAAAAAAGATATACTTTCAGTCCGCCTCCGCGGGAAAAGAAAAGCCCTCTTGTCTGTATCTCTACCTTTCCTTCACTTTTCCCCTGCTCCACCTTTACAAACCCTATATTTTTCACTTTTTCTCTTTGACGATATTCATATAAATACTGTGTAAACCGTTTCAATAACAATCCCTCAATCTTGTCTGTTTATACATATATCTATTCTACGGCTGTCTCTTATATGATTTCTTTTCGTGTACACAGAAAAAATAGAATGTGCTTTGGCACATTCTACGCTAGTCTAAATAAATCGGCGGAACATAATCTTTTCCCATCAGTTTCTTCTTGCGTTCCTGATAACCTAAGAAAGCCCATTCCGTCATATCCGTCCATTTATGTTCTCCCCGGTCATACACCTGCACATAACCGATACGTTTCGGGTGCATACGGACGCTGTTTGTCTCATATTCCTGTCTTGTATAAGGGTTAATGTCTCCGACAATCTGCTGCTTCTCCTCACGTTTTCTCGTCTCCTGCACAGCAGTACTTTTGTAGGAAGCGGAAGGCTTTCTGAACCCTTTAAATACGCCCGAAGCGGAGGAAACCGTCGTCTTTTTCTCCACAGGTTTTACCTTAGGTTCTTCTTCCAAATCCACCAAATCGCCAATCGTCACTTCTCTCTCTACTTTCTTTTCTTTGCGCGGTTTTACGACAGGCTCACTTTCCGAGAGAATACTCAACTGAAACGGGCAACCTAAAATCTCAGCAATCTGCCGCATATCCTGCTCCTGAAAATTATCTCTGTTGAGACGCTGTGTCAGATTCTGTCTGGACATTTTCTTTCCGGTTTTTTCCTCTATCGCTTCTGCCAATTCTTTAATCGTCATTCCTCTTCGGTTCAGAACAATTTTTACCTGCTCACCGAATGTGAGATTCATCATCAGTTTTCCCTCCTCACGTTTTCTCTACTCTTCATTGTAAACATAATCGTTTATTTCGTCAATCTTCTATGACATTATTCTCCTAAATATTCCTCCAAAGTAATCCCCCGCTCCATAATTTTCTTGGCATCTTCCTTTCCCACATATCGGTAGTGCCACGGTTCATAAATAATTCCCGTAATGTCCGTCTTATCCACCGGATAACGCAAAATAAATCCATATTTGTAACAGTTTTTGGCAAGCCATTTCGCCTCCGGTGTATCCTTTTGTTTCTCGTCTAACGCAGTATATTTAGCCGACACAATATCCACGGCCAAGCCGAGACTATGCTCACTTTTCCCCGGATATGCCGTGGATTTTGTTGTCTCCTCCAGTGCCTGCCAATAATTTTTGCCTGAGCGCACTTCATTTCCCATATAAAGGTTATATAACTCTTTCTGTTTCTCCACAGAGCGGTACGCCGAGCAGACAGACAACTTCATGCCGTCCTTTTTCGCATCTGCAAGCATCTGTTTTAGCGGTTCCGCTATTCGTGAATCGACCTGATACTCTCCGACAACCTTTGTCAGTTCCGGAACATACCCCTCCTGCATCGGATTTATGTCATTGACCAGCGTCAAATACCATGGTCTTTCCTCAGGTTTCTGTATTTTCATTTCCCGCAACTGCTCTTCCAATTCTTTTTCTCTTTTCTTATGCTTGGATATCAGCGCCTCCTTATTTTCCTCCGCCTTACTGTCTGCAAAATACTTTCCCATAAAATATCCCGCGACAGTACCTGCAACTAAAAGCAGAACCGCACCGATTATCAGCCATGCCCTTTTGCTCAGCCTGACTCTCTTTAAATTCTCTCCTATCTTCTGCAACTTTTCCTTCATGTCTATCTCCAGTATATACTTAAATCCATTTTCTCCATTTTCTCCGCAAAAACATCACCCGTCGAACACACCGCCACCCGGTATGGCAGGTCTGTCTCATATTCTTTAAAATAAAATTGTTCGCATATCTCTTTTGGCTGGCGCAACAATTTTGCCCCTGTTTCATCGCACATAATTTCAAAGGTGTCCAAACCCATTTTCATTCCATATCTTGTGGCTTTCATAAAACTTTCTTTTAGCACCCAGTAACGGTAAAATGCAACTTTTTTCTCCTCCTCGGAAGGTTTACTCAAAATAAAATTTTCTTCCGATTTAAAAAAATATCGCTTTATCAGTTTCGTATGCAACTTTTTTATTTCTTCAATATCACAGCCAATTTTAATTTCCTTTTCTCCGCTGTCCTCAATCGAGCAGAGAACCATCTTTCCTGAGTGGGACAGATTAAATGGTGTTTCCGCAGAAACACCACATTCTTTCCTCACACATTCATATAATAACCATGCTCCCACGCTCAGCGCCCTGTCTGCCTCAGGCACAATTCTGTCTGCCTTTTCCTTGCGAAAGGTGGGAAGTTTTTCATAACATTTCCGATAAACTGATTTCTCCAACAGCGGAGTCACCTCTGCTATCCATGTTCTTATCATTTCAACAAATACTTCCTTAACTTATTCCAAATGAATATTTGAAAATAATCATGTGCCTTATCATAGATAAATAATCCTGCCTGCCCCGCTGCCCACACAATCATGAGAAGTGTACTGCTGATTTCCTTTGCGATCAGCAATTGGGGCATAAAAATAATTGTAGGAACGTACATCAGATTAAACACAATATATTTTCCACACCATAATGATGTCCTCTTATTCCCAAATTTATTCCACAATATTTCCGCAAGGCACAGATATAACCCCATTCCCGCAAATGTAACACAATACATTTTATTCGGCGCGACTAAAAGCCCCACCAGTGTCGTCGCCACAAGAAAAGAAAATCCGTAGCGCAGTCCCCATTCACGAATGGCAATCCCGACACAAAAACTCGCTCCGCATATAAAAAACAACGTACTCGTTTCAATCACTGCTCCAAGCACGATAAGTAATACGGAAAACGCCGCCAGCAGTCCTAAAACCGCTATTTTCTTTGCTCCTACATGCATGTGCACAAATCGCCTCCCATACATTCACACAATGTGTCTGCGCACCATAAATCACAACACAGATTTCCCGTACCGTAAGACTGACGCCCGTAACCGTATCCCGTATTTTGGTATCTCTGTCCGCGCCACTGCATCTGATTTACCATATTGGCATACTCAGGATTGTTCGGTTCCATCGCGGCTGCCTGCTGGGCATGCTGCATTGCCACAATATTATTTCCCATTCCATAGTTTGCGGCAGCGCTGTAATAATACCACTGAGCATTTCGGTTGCTGATTCCATTCAGCACATTCAATGCCTCTCTGTAATGTCTTGCATTAATATAGTTCGCGACAGCCTGCATCTGTACATTTGCGTCACCGCTGTTACCCGAATACGAATATCCCGACTGTTGTCCTGAAAATCCTCCCTGATAACCGCCGTTTTCTCTCTGTTTCATAATCTGGTCGTACGCTTCCTGTACTTCCTTAAATTTTTCCTCCGCCAAATCGGACAGAGGGTTATTTGTATATGAATCCGGGTGGTACTTTCTGCTCATTTCTCTGTATGCTTTCTTCACTTCATCATCGGTGGCACTCGGTGAAATTCCCAGTACCTCATATGGATTTGCCATCATTCTTTTATTCCTTCCTCATTCACTGTATTTTGCTTTTGTTTATCGTCATATTTGTTCCATACACCTACATAAAGAATATTCCTCAAAATATCGGCATATTCTATACACGGCAGTTTTTCAAATGTACTGCTGCATTCCGCCAGCACAAGTGTCAACATCTGACCGCATTTCTCCTCATACTGTTCATCATTATACAAAGTCAGCAGAGGATTGTAACTTCCGCTTTCCCTGTCTTTTTCCAAATCATCGTAGGCATCTAAAATATAAATATATTTACCGAGATAAAATCCCAGTCTTTTCAATGTCTTTTTCCACACATCGTCCTTATACAAAAGAAGTTCTCCCATTAATTCCCCAAAATATCCGGAAACAACATCAATGTTCTCTTCTTTCATCTTCTCCGCTTTTTGCAGGCGCACGAGACATCTGCGGATTTTCTCGCATTTATTCGGATACTTCTCCCTAATCTTCAAATATGTTTTCCGAAGGGCTCTCATACCCGCCAGCCCGACTTTACTCTTCTCATCTTGCCAGTCATCAGCAAAATGAAAGTATGTTAAGACAATATTCATATCCGCCGCATACTCGGTAATCTCATTGAAAAACATATCATGTTTCTTTGCCGGGTGTACAATGCAGCGATTCTGTTCATGTGTAGGCTTCTCCTCATATAGAGAAGTTAGCAAAAGAACAAGAAATGTCATATCATATGTCAATGTCATCTGACCGAGAAAACCGTATTTCTCCTTCAGAACTTTACACAGTCCGCAATAGTATGCCCTGTATGTGTAATAATCTTTCATCTTCAGTTCCGGTTTACAAATCGTCACATATCCGAACATTCCTTTCTCTCCTCTCTGCTAAAATAGTCTGCACTAATTGTCATTATAGCATATCCCTTTCTGTTGAGGGAGAGAGAAATTCTAAAAAATCTGTGAACAGTTATAACGCAAAAACAGACAGTATCGTATTCCAGTACTGTCTGTCTCATTTCAACAAAAAGAAGCACCGCCCCCACAATTCAAAGATTGCAAAAACAGTGCTTCCTAGTGCGCGATCAGGGGTTCGAACCCTGGACACCCTGATTAAGAGTCAGGTGCTCTACCAACTGAGCTAATCGCGCTTCCTGCATTATTTATTCTTTAACGCAAGGAATATTATATAACAATTTTATACTTTTTTCAAGATGTTTTTAAACTTTTTTTACATCTTAATCTTACCGAGTGTAAATCCTCTCCCTTTAACCTCACTCACCTGATTGATTACCATAAACGCTTTGCTGTCTATTTCCAAAACCATCTCGTTTAATTTTGGAAGTTCACGGTTAGATACAACCGTAAAAATGGCAAATCCGTCTTTATGCAAATATCCGGTTTCCGTTTTATAAAGAGTAGTTCCCCTGTCCAATTTCTGATGGATCATCGCATTAATTTTCTCATATTCGTCACTGATAATTTTTACCTGCATCTGATTTTTTCCCATCAACAACACTTTATCTACAAGAACCGTATAAATCATGACAAGGAGAATACCATACAGACTCTTCTCCGTATCCCTGAAAAACATCTGCCCAATCAAAATGGAGAAATCAAACACATATAGTCCCACAGATACCGGCACTCCCATTTTCTTATTAAAAATCAACGGCGGAATATCCATTCCTCCCGTGGACGCTCCCGCTTTAATAACCATTCCGATCCCCACGCCGATGCAAAGACCGGAAAAAATTGTGCACAGCATTAAATCATCTGTGAGATTCTGCAAAACTTCCACTTTTTGAAAAACACCCAAAATCACAGGAAAATAGAATGTACTGATAAGTGAAGTGAGTGCAAACGATTTCCCCAAAACTAAAACTGCCAGAATGAACATCGTCACATTAAAGGCGGCCGCAAACAATTCAATCGGAATTTGAAAATAATGATTCGCAATCAGTCCCAATCCTGTCGTTCCTCCCGTAATAAGCCCTGTCGGGAGAACAAATGCCGCAATTCCCGCCGCATAAATGGTATTCCCTAAAATAACGAAAAAAAGTCTTTTTAAATCAAAAATATCTTTGAGTTCTTTTTTTGTTTCTGCTTTCATATATTTCTCCTTTTTATCACTGTATCAGATTAAATTTCTTCCGAACGCAAGAAAAACAGGTTATACAACCTGTTTTTCCCTACTTCTAACAAATACTATATCATTTTCCCGTCGGATATTCAAGTATTTACAAAACCGAAAAAATTCTTTTAACCATCAATTTTTTATCTATCAGACCGCTCATTCTTCCCAGTTCTTTTCCGTCTTTTTGTATCAAAAATGTGGGAACGATGTCTACTCCATAATTCTTCTGTAAATCTTCGTTCTCATTTTCCACTTCTATCTTTGTCACTCGCAGCACATCTTTGTATTCCAGTGCAATCTCCTCCACAATCGGCATCATCATATTACATTTTGCGCACCAGTTTCCGAAAATCACAACCAGTTCCGGCTTCATGCTCCCACCTCCATTTAACATTTACAGCGGGGATTCAGTATACGAACTACTTCATCAAATGAGCGTTTTGTACAGGAAAGTTTCCTATTCAGTTTCGGTCTGTCGTATAAGACACATTTCACTTTGTTTTTTACTTTTCTCTTACTGCTCATCACATATCCCCCTTTTTATTAGGATATGCAATATAGTTTGTCCTATTGCCTCTCTGCAATCAGTTTGTGGATCGGATTTCCCTGCGACGAAAACTTCTGCTCATATTCAGTCATAACGTTTCCCTCATTCATTTTTTCATTGTGGTGAAGGTCAAATGTATGCTCTTTCACCTTCCACCCTTCTGCCTCTTCCGCCTGCTCCAATGAAAATTCAAACAGCGGACGATTATCCGTCTTAAACTCTAATGTTCCGTCTTTTGCCAGCACCTTCTCATATCTGCTTAAAAACTCTTTTGAAGTGAGACGCCTTCTTGCATGTCTCGCCTTCGGCCACGGATCTGAAAAATTCAGGTAAATTTTATCCACTTCCTCAGGGGCAAACACTTCTGCAATGTCATTTGCGTCCATACAGATAAATCGAATGTTTTCCAACCCGCAAAACTCTTCCGTCTCATATTTCTCCAGCGCTCTCAGAAGGACACTGGAATATCGCTCCACTCCTATATAGTTTATATCGGGGTTCTGTTTTGCCAGCGTCAAAAGAAACTGCCCTTTCCCCATACCTATCTCAATATGTAACAAATTATCATTTCCAAATAATTCATTCCATTTTCCTTTGTGTTCCCTCTCATTTTTTATTGCTATCGGGTTAGCGTCGATTGTCTCTCTTGCTCCCGGAATGTTTCTTAACCTCATTTTTGTTCCTCTTATCTTCTATTAAAATTCAAATACGGCAACCCCGTAAGGCGAAAGCGGATACGCAAAAGAATATGGTCTGCCGTCACACTCTCCCTTTGTCGCCTTATATACGGACGGACGCTTTTTCCCCATTCCGCCATATTGTTTTTCATCACTGTCAAGGACGAGTTTATACTGTTTTCTTCGCGACACTCCCACACGGTAATCTGCCCATTCCATCGGAGTAAAATTACATACAAACAGTAAGTTTTTCTTTCCGTTTTTGGAATGTCTGATAAAACTGTAAATACTCCTGTTGCCATCATTTGCATTTACCCACTCAAATCCTTCCGGATCGTTATCGCATTCATACATCGCCTTATTTTTTTTGTATAACTGCAATAAATCGCGGGTAAAATTCTGAATCGCCTGATGGTTGTCTTCACGGAGCAGATACCAGTCCAATTCTCTCTCCTCGCTCCACTCCCGGAGTTGCGCAAAATCCTGCCCCATAAATAAAAGTTTCTTGCCCGGGTGTCCCATCATAAAGGCATAGCCGACCTTTAAGTTGGCAAACTTGTCAAATCCAAGCCCCGGCATCTTATTTAACATGGAACATTTCAAATGTACAACCTCATCATGTGACAATACGAGAATATAATTCTCGCTGTATGCATAAGTCATCGCAAACGTCATCAGATGATGATTCGGGCGTCTGAAATACGGATCTAACTTCATATATTCTGTAAAGTCGTGCATCCAGCCCATGTTCCACTTTAAACTGAAGCCCAAACCGTTCTCTTCCGGGCTTCCCGTCACTTTAGGCCACGCTGTCGATTCCTCCGCAATCATAAGTGTTCCCGGATTTCTTCCAAGAACAACTGAATTCAAATGTTTAAAAAACTCAATTGCTTCCAGATTTTCATTGCCGCCATATTTATTGGCAACCCACTGTCCGTCTTCCTTGCCGTAATCCAAATACAGCATGGACGCAACTGCATCTACACGCAGCCCGTCAATATGAAAATGTTCTATCCAAAACAATGCGTTCGCAATCAAAAAGTTCTGTACTTCTGATTTCCCATAATCAAAAATCTTCGTACCCCAGTCGGCATGTTCCCCTTTTCTCGAATCTGCATATTCAAAAGTAGGTGTTCCGTCAAAATCCGCCAAACCATGTGCGTCTTTCGGGAAATGTGCCGGTACCCAGTCTAAAATAACCCCGATTTTATTTTTATGGAAAAGATTTATCATATACGCAAAATCTTCCGGTGTTCCATAGCGGGAGGTCGGTGCATAATATCCTGTCACCTGATATCCCCACGAACCGTCAAAAGGATACTCCGCTATCCCCATCAACTCAATGTGAGTGTAGCCCATCTCCTTCATATAAGCGACTGCCTCTTTGGCAAATTCACGGTAAGTAAAAAATCCATTGTCTTTCCCGTATCCTTCATGTCTCTTCCATGAACCCATATGTACTTCATAGATAGACATCGGATTTTCTTTATGATTCCATGATTTTCTCTTTTCAAGCCATTCCTTATCCGTCCATTTTAAGTTCGTTATATCTGTGATGCGGGACGCTGTTCCCGGACGTACTTCTGCGTAATTGGCAAACGGATCCGCCTTATAAAGCAATTCTCCTTTATGTGTTTCAATACAAAATTTATAGAGCATTCCTTCTTTTGCCTCTGGTACAAAACAGGTGTAAATTCCCAAAGGTTCTCCCCGCTCCATTGGATTTTTCTCTCTGTCCCAGTCATTAAACTCTCCAACAACCGAAACTTCCTTTGCATGAGGCGCCCAAACAGAAAAATATACTCCTTCTTTCGCTCCTCGCTTTACCTTATGTGCTCCCATTTTTTTATAAATCTCGTAATGAGTTCCCTGTCCAAATAAATAATGGTCCAACTCACCAATTTCGTATGAATATCTTATATTTTTATTTGTCATATATTCACCTTCCCGCATATTTTCCTTCTCTTCATTATACTTTAGTCCCAATTAAAAAGAAAGGGTTTTTACACCCTTTCTTCACAAAACCACTATTTAAAATCCTGTTCCGTCAAAATTATTCTGTCGGCATTGTCTGTATGTTTACCAAATAAACGTTTAAAGAAATGTTTTATATTTACACGCTGTGCTTTCTCAATCGCATGATCCATAATCTCTTTTACTTCCGTAACCGTTACCGCATGGTCTTCTTTCTGCAAAATATCAATTCGGCTATAAAGTGCCAGAATACCCATCTCGTCAATTCTGTAGCCGTTTTCTTTTGCATACGTCTGTCCAAATGTAACCAATTCGTCGTTGATGAAAATCGGAAGTTCCAGTTTAGAAGTGAATTTTCTTCTGAATCCCGGATTTTCTGAGAGAAGTTTTTCTAAAGGTTTTCTCTGTTCTTCTAAAACAACAAGAAGTTCTCCCGTCTGCTCTTCCATCTTCTCATTTAGCGCCTCAATTGTTGACTGGTTCATTTTTCCCGCTTTTTCAACGATTAACGCCCCGCCTTTTAATTTGCCGAGAACTGTTGACAAATCTTTTCTATTCAGCGCTTCTCCCGTGACAATGGCTACTTTACCCTGTTTCAGTTTTCTTGCTTTCTGAATCGCTTTCACTACATTGACTGCCAAAACAGTTTTTCCTGTTCCCTGACGACCTACAACAAGAATATTGCCAGTGCGTGACGTTCCATATCTTGTATTGCAGTTTTTATCATTTTCAAGCACTTCCACTATCTGCTCACTCATTCCTCTTACGGGAACAAAGTAGGAGAATAACTTCTTCTGTTCTTCAGTAAGACCGGCTTTTGTTCCAATCTCACTCTGCGCTTCCAAATCATATTTCCCCTGAACGATAAAACCGGTGTCAAAAGAAACTCCGTCTGTTTCTTTGTCTACATCTTTTTTCGTTTCATTCTGCAGTTTTTCTAACTCATCGTCTTTTTCAACCGGTTCTTCTATTTCTTCCTGCAAAGAAATATCAAACTGTTTCTCGATAATATCATCGTCATCAGCAAAAATTTCTTCCTGCGGTTGAGGTTCTTCTACAGGCTGTTCCACAGTCTCCTCAACAACTTCCTCAGGTTCTTCCTCCATAATCGGTTCTTCTGTCACTTCCGCTTCCATTTCCGTCACTTCCTCAACTTGTTCTTCCTGTATTTCCTCTGCCGGCTTTGTTGTTTCAGTTTCTTCCACCGTCGGTTCTTCTACAACCTCATTGATTTCAACATCTTCTTCTGCTTCTTCAGATTCTTTCATTTCACTTTCCAAATCATCAAGCAACTGCTGAATGTCATCAGGAATAATCGGAGTTGTGTTAAACATGCTCTGTGCTGCGCGCTCTTTTCTTTTTGCCTCCCGCTCAGCCTCAGCCTCCTGTTTCTTTCTTTCGATTTCCTGCTCAACCGCTCTTTGTGTTTCTTCCCAATTTTGGAGAATACCTTCCAGTTTCTCCTGCGCTGTCATTGCCTCTTCTTCTTTTTCTCTGGCAGTTACATTAACCGCAGCGGCTACGCCTCTTGCAACCGCTTCTTCCAAAGTCGAACCTACCACCGGTTCTTTAATGATGCTTTCCGGTTCTTTTTCTTCCGTCACTTCTTCCGGCTCAGTTTCAGACTCTTCCGAAACTTCCTCGACAGGTTCTTCAACTGACTCTTCTTCTACAGTTTCCTCTGTCCCTTCTTCCTGAACTTCCTCAACAGGTTCTTCAGTTATCTCTTCAACCGGTTCTTCTGCAACTTCCTCGCTTGTCTCTTCAACCGGCTCTTCTACGATCTCTTCGCTTGTCTCTTCAACCGGCTCTTCTGCGGCTTCTTCGCTTGTCTCTTCAACCGGCTCTTCTGCGACTTCTCCGCTTGTCTCTTCAACCGGTTCTTCTGCAACTTCCTCAACTGCTTTCTCCTGCACAGGTTCTGCAATCCCTTTCGGAATCTCAATCTTGCGTGTCGCGTCCAAATCTTCTTTTGCTTTTTTCACCTGTTCTTTCTTCTCAACGAAACGATCGTATTTCTCCTGCTGCAAAGGAGTCAGCGGCTTATGCTGTCTCTTCAATTCCATCGCCTTCAGAACATACTTTCCTTCGCTAAACCACAAAATCAAATCATCACATTCTTCAAGACACTCCGGTATCATTCCCGCCGCATTATATAACTTAGCCAGTTCATACGCCCATTTTTCCACATATTCCATCTTCTTGAAATCAACAAGCGCTTCAATCTGCTCTTCTAACGGCGCATTCTCCGCCTTCAAAATCTTATATTTTAAAATATATTGATTCGGATCCTTCGGTGCAATGGAAAGAAATTCTTCATAGCAATCCATCGCCTCCTGCAAATCATCAATTTTAATTGCCAATGTTCCCAAGCGATATACTATCTTTCTGCTGCCTGGAGAACGGTCATAAGCAATGAATAAAATATCCCTGCTCTTTTGGTTCTCCCCATTATATTCGTATATTTCACTCACTGTACTGAGCATGGACAAACTTTTTACTCTGTGCCAGTCGATTGTGTCTGCAATTTCCATTGCTTTTTTATACTGTTTCTTTTCCATGTACTCGAGCATCTGCTCTGTTTTTACACGATATTCATGCTTATCCAATGTTTTTTCACCTCTATTAATTATTTTTAACCTTATTTTCCATAGTTAAACTTTTACTGTTATAGTTTATCACAAGGGATTGTCAATGTCAAAAAAATAGCCATTATAATGTATAAGATTATAATGGCTATACTTGTATTTAGTTTTATTTTATATATTTATATCGGAGGGATTATCTGTTTTCTGTTCCTAATTGCCCTTGTTTTTATAATTCAAAGTTGAATACTAATTTCAATATCTGTTATTTATAAGTTATAAATGTGACATTTATCTGATGTTTCTTTACACATCATCTAAATCATTGAATCATTGTGGTATCTTCTCAATATATCTGCAAATACTAAATCTTCTTTATCTATTCCGGTTTCTTTTACTTCTCCGAACGATTCTATCTTATCTTTCTTTACCGGTCTTATCTATGGTTAAGGCTTTCAACATAGGAACTTTCATTTGCCATACCACTGATATATTGAATTGGATTTTCTATCGTGTCCATTGGAGTAAGCCTCCTTCTTTTCGTTTAAAAACTCTTTTGTTATTTGTTGACTTTATAATATCACTCAGTTTTATTTTTGTCAACACTTTTTATCTGTTTTTTATTTGTTTTTTTATTACGATATTTTATTTTAAAAATATTCTGAATATTTATTTTTACTATTTGACAGCAGCCCGTCACTTACTTATAATAAGTATGACACTTTATCGGATTAATTCAAGAAAATTTATGAGGTATCTTATGAACAAACAAATTGAACACACATTTGCAACTAAAAACCTTGTACGCATCGGGCTGATGACCGCCATTCTCTGTGTCATTGCTCCTTTTGCTTTCCCACTTCCTTTTAGTCCTGTCCCAATTTCTTTTGCGACTTTTATTCTTTATCTCGGGACTTACACACTGGGAAGAAAGTATGGCACGGTCAGCTGCCTGATTTATTTACTGTTGGGGATTGTCGGTCTTCCTGTTTTCTCCGGCTTCTCAGGCGGAATCGGAAAACTTGCCGGTCCTACAGGAGGATATCTGATCGGATATCTGTTACTCGCTTTTGTCGGCGGTTGGTTTGTTGAAAATTATGAAGGACGTCTTATTCCGTCCGCTATCGGATTGGTTCTCGGAACTGCTCTGACATACACTTTCGGAACAATCTGGATAGCACAGCAAATGTCACTTTCCTTTACACAGGGATTAGCAATCGGTGTCTTACCGTATCTTCCGGGCGATGCAGTTAAAATCATCGCTGCTCTGATTATCGGTCCGGTTTTGAAAAAAAGACTTCAACAGATAAAATAATACATAAAATAAACAGGCATTATAATTATCGCAAATTATAATGCCTGTTTATCGTTCTGCTGTGTCCAATGGTTTGTTCTCCTTCCATAATAAAAAAGAAGTGTTACATAAAACAAAGAAAATATCAATCTTCCTACTTGAAAATATACTGCTTTGTCTTTCGGCTACTGTTTAACTTCCTTTCTCGTCAGAAATTATCTCCCCGCTTTCTTTACAAATCTTCTATTTCCTTTTCAGTCTGTTTTCTTTTGTTAATCGTATATTAGCACTCAACTTTATTTTTGTCAATATTATTTTGAAAAATACTTTTATTTTTCTGTTTTTAATAATTTTCTAATCATTTAGTCAACAAACACAATTATCGTTAAATGAAAATCGGTAAACACAGTCGTTTCTCCTGCATTTACCGATTTTATCAATTTTAACCTCTATAATAATTAATCAGACAACCTTTTAAAATGATTTCTCTCTCATTATCTGTTAATTCTCCCATTGTCAGAGTGAGTTCCTTCCACTCGTCCCCTACAACGTAAGCCTTAATAGCGCTTCTCTTTTCTATAATGGCTTTGCGAATTTCCGGGAAGAAAATATAATCACCGTTTTTAAAACTTAGTTCTGTATCTTTCTCCTCCGTCAAAAGCGGAAGCATTCCCCAGTTGATAAGATTTGAACGGTATCTCTTCGTGGCATACTCATTTGCAATGTTTGCCCAGCCTCCTAAAACTTTCTGGCAGGAAGCAGCCTGTTCCCGTGCAGAACCGTCACCCGGTTTTACTGCAAAGATTGTACTTCCAATGCTCAGTGTCTTCTTATCCAACTGTGGATTTTTCTCAAAAATTTTATCCATAACCGGTTTTAATTCTTCCAGTTCTTCAAGAGGACATCTTCCTTCCTCAATGGCTTTCTGTGCCTTTTGTACTTCCTTTGCACGTCCCACATAAGCCGGATCTTTTCTTGAAAGAGCAAACTCCGCAAGTCCTAACGGATTGGAGCGATAAGAAGATGTTTCCCCTGACGGAATCAACTCATCTGTCGTTGTTACGGGATCATGGATTTCCGATACTACCTTTACAATTAAATTTTCCGGCAGCGCGGACATTTCAGGCCAGTCTTTAATGTTTGGTCCGAATTTAATTTCCACTGACGAATCTGCAATTCCTTTACTGTCAAATACTCGGTTGGCATAGATAGATGCATCAAAGTGGTATTTCGGTGTCCTGTACTCTCTGTCGACCACTTCCGTCGCGGAAGTTAAGTATCCCTTGTTTAAGGCAGTTGCCGCAATTGAGCGGGCGTCCATAAGTGCCACTGATGAAATCTGACCATTCTGCAGTTTTGAGCCTTCACGGTTAGGGAAGTTTCTCGTCGAATGTCTTATGCTGAACGCATTGTTTGCCGGAGTATCTCCCGCGCCAAAGCACGGACCACAAAACGCTGTTTTTACAACCGCACCTGCTGCTAACAGGTCCGCAGCCGCTCCGTTTTTCACCAGTTCCATGTAAATCGGCGTACTTGCCGGATATACACTGAAGGTAAATTCGTCTGCACCAATATTATGCCCCTTCATAATGTGCGCCGCCTCACAAATGTTTTCAAAACCGCCTCCGGCGCAGCCTGCGATAATTCCCTGCTCTACATATAATTTCCCGTTTCGTATTTTATCCTGCAGTGAATACTCCACCGCACCGTCCAAACTCACAAGCGCCTTCTGCTCCACATCATGTAAAATGTCTTTCAGGTTTGCATTTACTTCATCAATCGTATAGACATTACTCGGGTGAAACGGCATCGCAATCATCGGTTTAATTTTACTCAAATCCACATAAACCATACCGTCATAGTACGCAACTGCGCCCGGATTTAACTCTTTAAATTCATCAGCGCGCTTATGCGTTTCATAAAATTCTTTGATCGTATCATCTGTTTTCCAAATAGAAGACAGACATGTTGTCTCCGTTGTCATAACGTCAATTCCAATTCGGAAATCAGCACTCAGTTTATCCACACCCGGCCCGACAAATTCCATTACTTTATTATTCACATAGCCGTTTGCAAACGTAGCACCGATAATTGCCAATGCAACGTCCTGCGGCCCTACTCCTGCCATCACTTCGCCGTCCAAATAAATTCCGATAACTTCCGGCATTTTAATGTCGTACGTTTTGTTCAATAGTTGTTTAACAAGTTCAGGTCCGCCCTCGCCCATGGCCATTGTACCTAACGCACCATAGCGTGTATGACTGTCCGAACCGAGAATCATTTTCCCGCCGCCCGCAAGCATTTCTCTTGCAAACTGATGAATAACCGCCTGATGCGGAGGCACATACATACCGCCGTATTTTTTCGCACAGGTTAATCCAAACATATGGTCATCTTCGTTGATTGTTCCACCCACTGCACAGAGGCTGTTGTGACAGTTCGTCAATACATACGGAACAGGAAATTTTTCAAGTCCCGATGCCCTTGCCGTCTGAATAATTCCCACAAACGTAATATCATGGGAAGTCAGTTTGTCAAATTTAATCTGTAAATGTTCCATATCCGAAGAAGTATTATGTTCTTTTAGAATGCCGTATGCAATCGTGTTTTTGCGTGCTTCCTCTTTGCTCATCTGTGCTTCATCTGAGATTTCCTTCCCATTCAGCAGATATACACCGTGTGGATATAATTTTACCATTTCGTTTCCTCCTTTGCGTTACTTTGTGCTGATTTCTGCAATGATTTCAAATGATTAGAAACCATCAGCGCAATTTTAAATGTCAATGCGTCATCAAAAACCCTCACGTCTAATCCCGTTTTTTTCTGTATTTTTTCTAAGCGGTAGACGAGGGTATTTCTATGTAAAAATAGTTGTCGTGCCGTCTCCGAAATATTCAAGTTGTTGTCAAAAAATTTATGAACTGTCGTCAGCGTTTCTTCGTCAAACTCTATTTCTTTTCCCTCAAAAATTTCTGAAAGAAACATGTCACAGAGAGAAATCGGAAGTTGATGAATCAGACGTCCTATGCCGAGTTGATCATATGCAAGCACATTTTTCTCCTCATAGAAAATTCTTCCAACGTCCAATGCCATTCCCGCTTCTTTGTAGGATTTCGATACATCTTTTATCTCGTCTACGATTGTTCCGTAGGCGACACGCACATTTACCATCGCCTCTGTATTTAAAATATCTACAATATATTTGGCAATCTTATTCAATTCTTTATAGCCTTCTCTGTCTTCCAGCATTTTTACCAAAATAATATGGCTCTCGTCAACCGCAGTCACAAAATCTTTTGTGCTTGTCTCATACAACCCTTTCAATACTTCCAAAATCAAATTGTCATTTGGATTTTTCGGTTCTATCATAATGACTGCCCGACGCGCCTCTATCGGTATATGCATATTTTTCGCACGATTATACACATCAACGAGCAGAAGATTATCCAGCAAAAGATTTTGTATAAAATGATTGCGGTTCATCTTCTCCTGATATAATCGGAGATATCCTTCCAACTGTTTTACGCCCAGCCGCCCGGCCATTTTCATTTCCGGCAAAACCGAATGTAAGACAAGAACATATATTAACCCTTCCTCCGAAGATACACCAAAAAAACTTGCGTTATTCTCTTCCCACTCTTCCTCTTCCGGCAGTTCTTTTATAAAATCAGACAGTTCTTTTTCTTTCCCGCCCGAATGAGCAAGACAGTTTCCGTCCACATTCCATATGGAACATGCAGTGCCCGTAATATCCTGTATATCACAAACCGTTTTTTTCAATATCTGTACCGGTAACACTCTGATACACCCTTTCTTCTGTTATGAAAAAGACGGAGTTTTTTAAACTCCGTCTTTATGTTCTTGCTGGAGAAATATTCTACAATCTCTTTAATAACTCTTCTCTCTCTTTTTCAAAGCCCGGTTTTCCAAGTAAGGCAAACATATTTCTCTTATAACTTTCTACTCCCGGCTGGTCAAACGGATTTACCCCTGAGAGATATCCGCTCACACCACAGGCAAATTCAAAGAAGTAGAATAACTGACCTAAGTAATATTCATTTTGTTCCGGAATACTTACCATAAGATTAGGTACGTTTCCGTCCGTATGTGCTAGAATTGTTCCATTCATCGCACTCTTATTGATGAAATCTACTGTCTTTCCTGCAAGATAGTTTAATCCGTCTAAATCAACAGGTTCTTCTTTCAGCACGATTTCTTCTGTAGATTTCTCTACGTTTAATACAGTTTCAAACATAATACGGCTTCCGTCCTGAATAAACTGTCCCATAGAATGTAAATCTGTAGTTAAATCCACTGATGCAGGGAAAATACCTTTCTGGTCTTTTCCTTCGCTTTCACCGTATAACTGTTTCCACCATTCAGATACATAGTGAAGGTTTGGCTCATAGTTTGCCAACACCTCAACTGATTTTCCTTTGCGGTGTAAAATGTTGCGGATTGCCGCATATTTAAGCGCATCATTCTCTGCAAAATCACTTTCAAGCGCAAGTCTTCTTCCTTCCTGTGCACCTTCCATTAATTTTGTAATATCTGCACCGCTCACTGCGATTGGAAGTAAACCTACTGCTGTGAGAACTGAGAAACGTCCTCCCACGTCGTCCGGCACAACAAAACTTTCATATCCTTCTTCTGTGGCAAGATTCTTAAGTGCTCCTCTTGCCTTATCTGTTGTCGCATAAATTCTCTTTCCTGCTTCTTCTTTTCCGTATTTATTCTCCAATAATTCTTTAAATACGCGGAATGCAATAGCAGGCTCTGTAGTTGTACCCGATTTTGAAATCATGTTAATAGAAAAGTCACGGTCACCAATTACATCGATTAAATGTTTGATATATGTACTGCTGATATTATTTCCCACATAATAAATTTCCGGTGTCTTTCTGACTTCTTTAGAAACCATATTGTAAAAACTGTGTCTTAAAAATTCGATAGCCGCTCTTGCTCCTAAATACGAACCTCCGATACCGATTACAAGAAGTACTTCTGAATCGCCCTGAATCTTCTCAGCAGCTTTCTGAATGCGTTCAAACTCTTCTTTATCATAATCTACAGGCAAATCAATCCAACCTAAAAAGTCGTTCCCTGCACCTTCTCTGCTGACAAGAAGTTCTTTCGCATCTGCAACTAATTTTCCCATATATTCTACTTCGTGTTCTTTAATAAAAGCACCTGCTTTTGAATAGTCAAATGTAACTTTCTTATTCATGATTCTCAATCCTCTCTCTGAAAAATACTATATGCTAGTATTTTATCAAATTGATTCTTGTTTATCAAGCCAAAAACTCTTCTAATATTTCTCGCAGAATGACTTCCTGAGATACTTTCTTCTCTTCTTTTTCTTCTTTTATTTCTTCCTGTCTGATTTCTGCCTGTTCCATGGAAGTTTCCTCCACTTCTTCCGCTGCCTTCACTTCCTCTTCAACAGTCTCTTTTATCTCCTGTTCCTGCACTTCTTCACTCTCTTTTATTTCTTCCGGTTCTTTCATCATCTCTTCCATTCTCTGCATCTGTAAAGCCTGCTGTTTCTGATAGCGCGGAGCACATATATTTTGCAGATAATCCACCATATATACCTGAATTGTATCCATCTGGTAACTCTCGTCAGTGGAAATATACACAAGGAACAATACGACCATTCCCACTCCTGCCAGTGCCGTATATCTGAACATCTCTTCCTGTACGCCTCCAAGTCTGTAACTTAGAAATGCTCCTATACACCCCGCCACTCCACAGAACCATATGGATTGTTTTTCTAAATATCTCCATGTATGTAAGTGTAATCCACAAACGCGATATTCAAAAATGTACTTTTCCACAAACGCATGGATATTTTCCACTTTCTCGCTGACCATAATAGTGTGTTCAAACTTTGCTTTTACCAGTTTCATTAACTTATGCGTACTTTTCCCCATTTCTCCTGACGCTCTTACCAGTTTTCCCAAAGTTACCACCGTTATAAACTTCCCAAGTACTCCGATTGCGATAATTGCGCCCATTATCCAAAGTATTACATTTGCTTCCATTATTTTTTCTAGCATATAAAAAGCCCTCCTTCTTTTATCTAGCGACATTATAGCGTAAATAAAAGAATTTGGGCGAAGATTCGTTCTACAACTTTCTACATAAAATGTCATTTCTGACTTTGATTTTCAATGTTTTTTTATCCCAGTTTTTTCATCAGACCGCGTACAAGCCTTACAGAATGCACGATTGCCTGTCTTTCAAATGCCGGATAATCCATAACGGCGCTATTGTCGGCTTTGTCCGAAATTGCTCGAATAATGACACACGAAACTTTATTTAAGTATGCTGCATGTGCGATTGCAGCCCCCTCCATCTCCGTACACATTGCATCAAATTGTGAAACCAGTCTCTCCTTCACTTCCCCCGAAGAAACAAACTGATCTCCGCTTACAATTCTTCCCATAAATGTCTGAATATCCGGATTTTCTTCCTCGTTTACTTCTTTTGCCAGTTTTGCTAACTTCTCATCTGCCGGAAATGAAAACGTATCCATCTGTGGCACTTGTCCGAGCGGATCTCCAAATATAGTTGTGTCCATATCATGCTGTACCGCATCTGTTGAAATCACAATATCTCCAATGTTGATTTCAGCATTCAGAGAACCTGCAATTCCCGTATTAATCAGTGTATCCACATGGAACATATCCACTAAAATCTGCGCGCAGAGAGCGGCATTGACTTTCCCGATCCCGCTTTTTACGATAACTGCCTTCTGTCCGCATAATTCCCCTTTATAAAATACCATGCCCGCTTTTTCTACCGTTTCTTCCACAGTCATTTCTTCCTGCAAAAGAACTACCTCGTTCTGCATTGCTCCAATAATTCCAATCATTTCTCTTCTCCTCTATTTTGATTTTTATTTATTTTCTTTTCTCAGTATAACAGAATTTTGATTTCTTACCTAGTTTTTTTTCAACACCTTTGTTATAATAGCAAAAGTAAAGGAGGTTATGACTATGGACTATAAACCACATGGAGTCTGTTCACAAAAGATTACATTTGATATTCAGAATGATACCGTCCACGCTGTTCAGTTTACCGGAGGCTGTTCCGGAAATCTTCAGGGAATTGCAAAATTAATTGAAGGAATGAATGTAGATGAGGCTATCTCCCGTATTGAAGGGATTAAATGCGGATACAAATCCACATCTTGCCCTGACCAACTAGCACAGGCTTTGAAAGAAGTAACGGGACGTTAAGATTGAAAACTATTGACAAATTCTGTTTGTCGATAGTTTTTATTTTTATAAATAGACAGAGTTGTTTTGCCCTCAACTCCATAGAAATGATATAGTCTGTTTTTTGAAATATTAATCTCTGTCAATGAATTAATATTATAAAGATTTATTCTATCCAGAGGGACTACT
Organism: Faecalimonas hominis; assembly: GCF_054660755.1. Classification (NCBI taxonomy): domain Bacteria; kingdom Bacillati; phylum Bacillota; class Clostridia; order Lachnospirales; family Lachnospiraceae; genus Faecalimonas; species Faecalimonas hominis. The sequence continues at coordinate 92,008 of NZ_BAAHSH010000023.1, read as the reverse complement.
GCAGCCATTGCAGGATTCGGTAGTTTAGTGTAAAGACATGAGATAGGAAAACTACTTGAATCTTCGTTAACAGTTCCTCTTCCGTAACTACTGCAATGGCTGCAGTAGTCCCTCTGAACTGAAAACTAGTCCACCAAAATTGCGCTCGTATTTGAGTCTCCTACATCTGAATTCGCGGAGTGAACACATCTCACGCGGTAGTAATATCCTCTTGGAACATACATTGTTTTTGACGTCGTAAGCGCATATGCGTTTGTATCACTTGCATTCCACGATGTATAACTTAGCCAGTCACCGTTCACCTGTCGCTCCACCATAACACTGATTTTAATTGTAGATACAAGCTGCTGTGCTATTGTCGTTCCCGACACTTTAATCTTTCCTTTTCCAATCTGACCAATGCTGGAACTGCCTGATTGTAAATATTTCCCTTTCGGCTCTGTAATCCCCTCACTCACTTTGTTGTCCTGCTGAACAGATACTTTCTGTACATTCTCAACCGCCTTTACTTCCTTTCCCTCTCCACCGTAAAGTGTTAAAGAAAGTAAAAGGGCAGCAACCGTAATTGCTATTTTCTTTCGCATCTTTTTCTCCTCCTTATTTTGTCTTACACTATATATACAATCTTAGAAGGAAAATCTGACGCCATTTTTTAAAAAAAGTGTAAATTTTTAATAATTTTTTCAAATTCCGCCTGATTTACAATTCCTGAGAGGAAATATTCACTGTTTTTATATGTAAATTGTGCTATGTATTCTTTCTCTCCTGTCTCCAAAACTTTATACTCTCTAACCGATACTTTTGTTTCCGGCAACTGTATAGAATACTCTCGAAGCAGTTTGTCAGAAATCTCTATTCCCGTTGAACTTTTTACATATCTGGATACAATACGAACATTCAACGTTTTATCCTGCACTGAATAATATAAAACCGCCTCCTGCAAATCTTTATCCACCACAGCATTTAAAAACTTTGTATTTCTAGGTTTATATACCATTCTAACAGGCTCTTCTCCCAATGCTTCTTTGATTTGCTCCCATGCCTCTTCTTCCGTAACTTCTCCGACATCTTCCGGTTCTATAGAGTTCACATAAGTTTTATCTTCTCCGCCAAACTTTTTATCAAAAGTGTCTATAAAGAGTTTCTTTCCGCCCACACTCGTCACGCCAATGCCAATAAACAGCACAACCGTAGCCGCCACGCCCATAATACGCCGTATTTTTTTGCGATTCTGTTTTGCACGCTCTCTTTTCTTTTTCACTTCTCTCCCAATGCGCAGCGCCTCTCTGTCCTCCTCGGGCAGTGCATTTCTCAATTTTTCTTCCTCATATTCTTTAATTCTATTCATTAATGAGAGATGTGCCTCCTTTGGCATCTCCATTTTCTTCAATTCGGGTTGATTTTCTATAATCGCTCTTATCTCGTCTGCCTCTCTTTGTAATTCCTCGTCAGAATACTGTGCAGTTATGTCTTCTTTCTTATTCATGCTTCACCTCTTCTTCTATTCTCTGTTTTTCATTTCCCTTGACCTTTTTTTGAAATCTGTTTAATATAAATCTTATATACTGTATTTCGGAGGGAATTTATTTTATGAAACGAATTATACTTACCGGGGGAGGAACTGCCGGACACGTTACTCCCAACATTGCTTTATTACCACGTTTAAAAGAGTTAAACTATGACATTCATTATATCGGCTCTTACACCGGTATTGAAAAAGAACTAATCGAACAATTAGGTATTGTCTATCACGGTATCTCGTCCGGAAAATTACGCCGTTATTTTAGTCTAAAGAACTTTTCAGATCCTTTCCGCATTGTAAAAGGGTTAAACGAAGCGAATAAACTAATGAAATCTTTGAAACCTGATGTTGTCTTCTCCAAAGGCGGATTTGTATCTGTTCCCGTTGTTATAGCTGCAAAACGCCATCATATTCCAACGATTATTCATGAATCAGATATGACCCCGGGATTGGCAAACAAACTTTCCATACCTTCCGCAACAAAAGTATGTTGCAATTTTCCCGAGACATTGGAATATTTACCGAAAGAGAAGGCTCTCCTTACCGGCTCTCCGATTCGTCAGGAACTACTGACCGGAGACAGGGCTGCCGCATTAAAATTCTGCGGGCTTACGGAAGATAAACCTGTTATTCTCATTATCGGCGGAAGTTTAGGATCTGTAGTTGTAAATGACGCTGTGCGGGCTATCCTGCCTGAACTGCTGCAAAAATTCCAGGTAATTCACCTGTGCGGTAAAAATAAAGTGGATCCGTCATTGAATCATCTGAACGGCTACGTACAATTTGAATACGTTCAGAATGAATTAAAGGACATCTTCGCCTTAACGGATATTGTTATTTCCCGCGCCGGTGCAAATGCCATTTGCGAATTGCTTGCTCTTCGCAAACCAAATTTATTAATTCCGCTTTCTGCTAACGCAAGCCGGGGAGATCAGATTTTAAATGCCCACTCTTTTGAGCGTCAGGGATTTAGTATCGTCATTGAAGAAGAAGATTTAAGTAACGAAAAACTTCTTGCTTCTATTCATAGTTTATACGATAATCGCGACTCTTACGTCAATGCGATGAGTCAGTCTTTACAACAGAACTCCATTGATACGATTATTAAATTAATCGAAGAAGTCTCTCAATAATAAAATAGAATGTGCATCGCACATTCTATTTTTATTTAAGTCAATGCACCTCTGCCATTATTCAAATATTTTCTCATACCGCTTGCCATAGTTCCTCTTTATCCAGCGTCTCGCTCTATAGATAATTGCATATACGACATCTTTACTTACATGAAGTTCATCTGCAACCTCTGTATACGTTTTACCTGAACAGTAAATGCCGCTAACTACCTCATACCATCTTTCATTTTCTTTGTATAACTCACAAAATATTTCCTGACTCAAAAGTCCAAAATCCTGTTTGCGTTCTTTCTCCAATACACTATATTCCGCACTCTCACTCAGCAGTTCTCCGTTTTCCTGCAAATATTCCAGTCTTCTTACCTCTGCTTCCAGTTTGTGCAGCCAATTTAATGATTTATTCTTTGTAACAGTGAGTAACCAGTTATCTACTTTTGCCTCATCTATTTTATCGATTCCCACATACATTTCCACAAAAATCTCTTGTGTAATCTCCTCTGCAATTTCCATTCTCTTCGTATAGTACATTGCAGTCTGAAATACTTTATTTCTGTTTCTTCCGTATATACTGTCGAATTTTATGTTACCGGTAAATTTTCTTTTTGCACTTTCTATCTCATTCATTACTACTATCTTTCTCTGTCTGTATTACAATTTATTGAAATTTCAATAAAATTTCTTCTTTGACTTCCTCAGTCAATGTACCGGGATTCCATTGAAGTCCCACATTATCACCCTCATATCTTGGAATGAGGTGTAAATGAAAATGATTTACTGTCTGACCTGCCGCCTCTCCGTTATTCTGCACAAGATTATAACCATCGCAATTTAAAATCTCTTTCATTTTTGTAATTACTTTCTTTGCTACAACCAATACCTTGCCTGCCTTTTCGTCATCTAATTCAAACAAATTTGCATAATGTTCTTTTGGAAGAATCAATGCATGTCCCTTTGATGCCGGCGATAGGTCTAAAATCACACGAAAATCTTCGTCTTCATATATCGTTGCAGATGGAATCTCCCCATTTGCTATCTTACAAAAAATACAATTATTATCTCTCATTTCTTTTCCTCTTTTCTTCTATGATTTATTTGTCGAAATTTGTTCTCTTCTTTTTATTGAATCCGCTCCTGCCCAATGTTACACTTTTTTGCAGGAGGGTTAGATATGTTCACATTAGACGATGAAAAACAATTACACAGATTGATGAATGAAAACTCCGACAATTATATGTTAATTCAAAAATTATTGGATTTTCAACAACTCACCATAAGCAAAATCAGCCATGAAATAAGAAATCCTCTCACTCTTATTTCAAGCACTTTACAGTTAATCCAAAAACAGCACCCGGAAGTTACGCACTTTGCCTACTGGAAACAAATGTTAGAAGATATTTCCTTTATGAAAACTCTTCTGGAAGAACTGTCCCTATATAATAATGGAACCCGCTTACATAAAACAGTTATTCACACTACTGATTTTTTCAACCGGCTCATTTTGTCTTTCGCAACAACATTGACCGAAAGTTCCATTGAACTCACTTCAAATATCGAACAAAATCTTCCGAATATAGCAGGTGATCCAATAAAGTTACAAGAAGCGCTGTTAAATCTTCTAACCAATGCACGAGATGCCGTAAAACCCGACGGAAAAATTTATTTTTCCGCACAATCCAAAGATGAATCTATCATTCTGCACATAAAAGATAACGGTTGTGGAATTCCCCAAAGTCATCTCTCTGATATTTTCACGCCTTTTACCACTTATAAAGAAAACGGAACCGGTCTTGGACTGGCGATCGTTAAAGCAGTTACAGAAGCACACCACGGAACCGTCTATGTAAAATCAATTCCATTCCACAGTACTTCTTTTACTCTGACGCTTCCGATACAGGATAAATGCGAGAAGGATTCCTGATAGCAGGCCACCGATGTGCGCCATATTATCTACACCTGTGCTTGTAAAACCATGATACAGACTGCAGACAACCATAAATACCATTCCTTTTCCGTCCAATGTTCGCAAATGACCGTGATTTTTCGCTACAATAATCAACAATGCTCCAATTACGCCGAAAATCGCTCCCGATGCACCTGCCGATATGACAAATTCTCCTGTTTTCAGGTCCATGAACGCTGACAGAATGTTCCCTGCCACGCCACTTACAAAATATAATAAAAGATATTTGAAACTGCCGATTTCCTCCTCCAATATACTTCCAAGGAAAAAAAGCATAACCATGTTATTCATTAAATGTGCAAATCCAAAATGTAAAAATATGCTGGTTATCAGACGATAATATTCATGATTTCCCAGTACGAGTGGAACAAACATCGCTCCGTGTTCCAGCATATAACTGCCATCTTCTGTCATTCCAAAAAAAGACAGCCATACAAACACGAGAATATTAATTGCGATAATTCCAATCGTTATAATTGGTCTCTTCTTTATCGGCATATCATTCCTCCTTCTGAATTTATATCTCCATTATATCCTCTATCTGCTATTTTCACAACCGCATTTTTACCTGTTTTATATCACACTAATCTTGCTCCCATTCTCCCCATTTTTCCGTCTTTCTTCTACCCCATTTTTTCTTCCATGATTTCCATTTTTCTTCTATGATATTCCCTTGTTTTTCCTGCTGCTCTTCAAAGTCAATCCAATCATCTTCATACTCTTCTTCCATCTCTCTTTCCTTTTTTGTTTCTTTTACACTCGCAGCCATCGCCTGCTCTATAATTTTTTCCAGACTGTAATTCTCTTCCATTGTTGCCTTGTGTAATTCATATGCAAGCAAAATGGCTTCCTGTTCTTTATGATTAATCTTACTTACAAAGTATTCCGTAAGACAATGGAATCTGTAACAGAATTCCTCTTCCTCTATAGGAAGATAGCAGAAGAAGTATTTTCCCTCCTCGTAAAAAATATATTCCGGTTCCAGTAGAATGCAGTTTACATTCAAGAGATAGTTTTCTATCTGACTAAGCAGACTTAAAAACTGTCGAAGAAAATTCTCCAGTTCCTCCTTTTCTATCACCATTTTTTCATAGATGGATTTCACGGATACTTTTCCACTAATCTCATAATTATACTGGCTTTTTCCATTTATTCCCTGACCGGCAACCTGCAAAAGTCCCTCGATTCGATTCTCTTTCATCATCTTCATTTGATAATCTTCCTCATAGAACTCCGGTCTTTCCAGAATAAAATACATATGCTTGCAATCCCGTTTATACTTACTTTCCATAGACCTTCCTTTTCTTTCTTATATATCTTTCCGGCATTCTCACCGTCTTCTTTTGTTCTATCTTTAAAGCCATTCTTTTCTTTTTAGCATATGCCCGTAATACCAGTTCTTCTTTTTCATACTGCACAGTTACTTTAGGTTTAGAAAAGAAAATCATTTTCCCTTTTACCCTCTTATGAAAAAACTCCTCCATTTTCTCCTCTATGTTTTCTTCATTCCACCTCATCTTCTCACTACCCACAACCACCGTTTCATACCCTGCTCCGAGAAGAATATTTTTATCATGAAAGTAAAACAGCATATACAGCCCTGCAATAAAACTTAGAAAAATCACGGGCATAATATATGCTGCTTCCACCATCAGACTTCCTTTCATCATCTTCATACATACATCACTCCCATATACGATATTACCAAAAAGGGGATAAATGGTATTGTCCTTTTTCTGTAGTCACCTTTTCTCATAAGAAAAATCAGGGAAAACAGACCGACCACTGTAAAAGCAAGTGTCACAGTCCAAAGAGTTTTTAAAAATCCCGCATAACTTCCCAGCAGGCAGATAATAAAACTGTCTCCATAGCCCAATGCCTCGTCCGTCACTTTACTGATAAAAAGACAGACACCGCCGATGATAAGACCGCCAAGGGGATTAAACAGATTTCCCTTATAGAAAAAAATATTGAAAATCATTGTCCCGGCTGTTCCAATCCAAAGCAGATAGGTCGGGATTCTTTTTACACGCAAATCCCACATTGCACAAATCAAAAGAAATATCATTCCCCACATCTCGAACATTCTCCTTTCCCTTGCGCCTCAGAAATAGGTATGGCATATATTTTTCTTTTCAATCCGCTACAGCCTATTGAACTGTGATAGCGGTTTCCCTGATTCGTGATATATACATTTTTTCCCGCTTTCTTTCCACACTTCTCACAAGTTCTATATTTCTCTCCATTCTCATTTCTCAACTGTGCAATATCTTTTTTCCCTGCCGTACGAATGGATAAATCTAAATATGTACATTGATTATCCCTATGATAGACCATGCCTGTCTCGGTCACATAAACAATATCTTCTTTGTCCTGAAATCCGAATTCTTTTTCATATCCCGTCCAACTTTTCAGTCGAAATTCCTCCTTACAGGATAATGCAAGTTTTCCGAAAGTATATACCGGCAGTTTGATTTTATACTCTACACACATTTTGATAATCTTGCTTTTCCCTGACAGTGTTGTCCCGCTTAAATCTAATCCCTGACTTCCATCTGCTATAACACTTCTGTCCAACCGTTCTTTTCCAATATGAGCAACCATTTTCTCTTCCAGTTCCCCCGGAAAAATAAAAGGTTTGACGTATATTTCTTCAGCAGTTTTTCGTCCTATCTCATCTAGGGCAGACCTGATGGTCATTTGAATTGACATGACTTCTAAAAGGTAACAAAGACAACAGATTGCCAAAAAGAACAGTGGAACTGCCATAGACGCTTCTACGGTAATACTTCCTTTAAAAGAGGTGAATAATGATGCCCTCTCTACTTTTTTTGGGAAATAAGATGTTATGGATTGTGTCTTAGTAGAGTCTTCCTCCTTCCTTCTGTTATTCTTTTTTTGATGTTTTAATGTCTTTTGGGAATTTATAAATAGAAAGGACATCATTATTCACCTCTTTTCTCTTATTGATATCCATATAAAGTGGAGAACTGATATGTAATTCTCTCCCGTATTTTACAAATACTTTTTATTTCCAGTTTACTTACACAGGAATCTATTCGGAAAAACTCTCCTTTTTTCTGCCGTATATTCATTTCAATAATATCCAGACTTCTCATCGTACACTCATCTTCTTTCTGCAGGAAAAGCAGCATGCGTAAATACTCTCTGTAAGAAAGCCCAGTTTCTTTTTTCTGTACATCTCCCTCCTCTTTTCCTAAATTCAACAGAGAGGATAACTGTAACTGCCAGTTTTCTTTTCTTTTAACTAACTCCACTTTCCCGCCTGCCAAAAGCGAACGGACGTCCATTATGCTTTCTCCAAATGCCCACGCCAGTAATATTGCCTGCTTAATAATCCCCACCAATGCCGGAAGAGCAATCACTCCTGCCAAAGTGGCTGCCATCGCCTCTGCCTCCGCCTTTTTCGTACTGTCCCCTAAAAGGAACCCGTAATTTGCCGGAAAACGCATAGCGACAAGCCGTGTAACAACTATATCCAGATTTTCTCTGTCGCTTTCCTTTCCACCAATCACATATTCTAATTCATAAGATAATTTTTTCTTGTCATCAGGCTTGTCCACTGCCGAAAACTTCTCCAGTAAATATGACGTAAAATATAGTTTAGACATTGTTTCGCTTTTTTCTTTTCGTATTTTAAACGTGCCTCTCCCTTTTTTCAGTTTTCGGTTTGACGGCAGTTCCTGCAGCCGAATCGCCTTTTCTGAAATATGTATATCTTTTGGCACGGCAACCTGCAACAAACCGCGGCTCTTAATATCAGAGACAACTTCTATCGGATTATCTTCCGTTGGAAGTTCCTGCTTGGCTTCTGCAAGTGACTCTTCCAAACTGTCCGTCACTTCCTTTTCCTCCTTCTGAGATTCCTCCTGATTTCTTTCCTGCTCTTCCCATTCTGATGTTTCACCGGCAAGTTCCTCCACAATTCCAATCCCCGTTTTCTGCTTCATACAGGCAATTGCCTGTTCGCGGAATGCTCTTCCGGAATCATCGCTCAACAACTGTATTCTCTCTATCTTATATCTTCCGTTTCCGGCGCCATAAAATTTCAATCTGTCCAGAATGTTTTTCTCAGAAAAGGTACTGCTTTCATAAGTGCCGTCCAATGCGAAAACATCATAGGTTTCCATCATCTCCTTCTGATACTCTGCAAACACCGACTCCAGCGCCATATCCACATCTCCTCTTCTTTTATTCTTTGTTATCTGCACCGACGCACTCTCAATAACGGTTGCCGTCAGTGATAGAAATAGGAGAAACAAAATGCTTAGAAAAGCCGTGACTTCACCTTTTTTCATTGTCTCTCCTTTAAATACCGGAACTTTCACTTGTAATCTTCTCAAAAATGGACTCGACAAGTTCTGTCAGTTGTGATTTAAAAATAATTACAAGACCGATTAAAACGACCAAAATCAAAATAACTTCCACCACTCCGATTCCTCTGTCATTTTTCAATGTGCTCCAAAATAATCTTATTCTGCTCATACTGTTTCCTCCTAAATAGATATGGACAAAAATGCCGGCACAATTACAATCACTAACACGACAATCAGCATCATGCTCATCGGCAAAAGTAGTTTTGTACCTGCTTTTTCCCCGTACTGTTTTGCTCTCTGTTTTCTTGTTTCCAACGCTTCTTTCGTTTCTTTTTCCAATAATTCCGTCAGTCCCTTCGCCCCCTTTCTTACATTTTGGGAAAGAGTTGTCCCAAGTTTCATGTAGGAAGAAATGCCGCACCGTTTTCCAAACCGCTCATAACTTTCTGATTCGGTCATTCCTCCCTGCATTTCCCTCATAGCGCAATACATCTCCTCATATGCAAACCTAACCTCCTTCTTTTTCCTGTTTTCATAATGAAAAAGTATTTTCTTCCACGCATTTTTTATCGTCATTCCCGATCCGATAAGCAGTGATAACTGACTGATTATCTCAGGATAATCGATAATCATCTGCTCTCTCCTTTGCTTTTCTCTTTTCTTCTTCTCCTCCTTTTCCCTTGTATAAATCGCAACTGTACACACCCCGCCCAAAACTAATATGTAGAGAAATGTATAATCTGTTGTTTTCTTCCAGATAATTTTTTCTCCTCCGACTTCATCGGGAAGGTGCATGGCGGATTTATTTTTACTTTTTCTGTCCGAAGAACGCACTTTATTTTGAATCTCTGTCAGTACTTTCTCTTTTTTACTCAATGTTTTCGGATAAACCATCACATTCATCACATACATGCACTCTTCCTCCCCGTAAGAAAGGCAGCCTTTTATTTCCACCTGCTCTCCCTCTTTTGAAAGATTTTCTTCCTGAATTTCGCCCTGCGCATTTATAATCTCACTTCTGTCGGTCTCCCAAACGATTCTGATTGGAACATCGGGCATCTCGCCAATGAAATTCAAATTGCTTTCCACATGATCGGCACTTTTGTTGTCCGCCAACACTATTTTTTCCAATTGATCCATTGTCCTTTTAAATACCCTGCGGATTTCCTCAACCGTATACTCTTCCTCCCCGACCTCAATGTCCAACGATTCATTTTTTAAAATATCCCCGACCGTCACTTTGTATGTTTCCTGCCTTTCACCTTTTCCATACCCGTTTCTCTCTACCGTACTTACATTTCGACTGCCTGTTTCCACCAAAAGACACCCTATTGAGAGAATAAGCGTCACTCCTCCGGCAAGAAACATTTTCTTTTTTATCTTATTGTCCACGTTACACCTCGATTTCCAATATCTTCTTTCCCCATTGATACGCCGCAAAATAAATAAGCAGGCAGACTGTCATCACGACCTTTCCAACTAATTCTTGATAAAGTACAGATAAAAATTCAGGAAAACTCATTTTCAGGTAGACAATGATTCCCATGGGAATTGCCGACATAATGTGAAATTCCATCTGTTTTGCCACAATGATTGTATAGATTTCCTGCTGCACTTCCAGTTTCATACAAATTGTTTCTATCGTTTGTCTCAGAACCGCAATCATATCTCCGCCACTTCGCTTAATTGTCGAAAGTATTGTGACAAAATGTGTCACTTCACTCATCTCTACCCTGTCTGCAAATGTTTTCCATGCCTGCTCCACCGGAATGTTCATCTCTAATTGTCTGACTAAGTAAGAAAATTCTTTTGTAATAAGCGCATCTTCCCCATACAGTGTTGTCATCTCTTTTTTCACTTCACGAATTGCATTCTCAATGGAATATCCTACATTTAACACTGTCCGCAGAGACTGCAAAGCCTCCTTAAACTGTTTTTGGAACTTCTCTTTTCTCCTCTTTGCATACTCTTTCTTCCATGTCCGATAATAAAGAAATAAAAGAGGTAATAAAGCAGCATACCCTATCCACGAATGGTAAAATAAATATGCCAGTATTCCTATTCCGCCTAGTCCTTTCACTATCGCCAACAGTCTATCCCTGTTTCTCATATCCTGCTGCCAATAGTTTTCCTCTGTTTTCCATCTCATGTATTTTTACCCACTTTCCTTTTACTCTGCCTCCTTTTTCTTCTGTCTCCTGAAACTGGTACAACATATTTAACCGAACGCCTTCACTGCCACACCCTGTAATTTCTTCAATGGAAATCAGTTTCCTGCTCTTATCGCGAAATCTGCCAAGATGAATCAATATATCCACCCCCGATGCAATTTGTCGCTGAATTGCCGGAAGAGGAAGGTCCATTCCCATAAGTACCATTGTTTCAAGCCTTGTTATCATATCCTTTGAACTGTTGGCATGTCCCGTACTTAAAGAACCGTCGTGCCCCGTATTCATTGCCTGAAGCATATCAATGACTTCCGCCCCTCTTACTTCCCCTACAATAATTCTGTCCGGGCGCATTCTCAGCGCCGTTTTAATTAAGTCACGAATACTGATTTCCCCAACGCCTTCTATATTTGCCATTCTTGCCTCCAAACTGACAAGATTGGGAAGTTCTTTTATTTGTAGTTCCGCATTGTCTTCAATTGTGATAACTCTTTCGTCTTTTGGTATGTATTGCGATAACGCATTTAGAAATGTGGTCTTTCCGGTTCCCGTACCACCACTGATAAAAATGTTATATTTTGATTGTATTAAGATTTGTAAAAATGAAATGATTTCTTGGCTGACCGCACCCCACTGCCGTAATTTCTCCAATGTAATACTTTCCTTTGGAAATTTACGGATAGTGACAATCGGGCCGTTTAACGCAATCGGATATAAAACGATATTGACTCGTGAACCGTCCGAAAGCCTTGTGTCTACAATGGGCGTTGCCTCGTTGACAATTCGATTTGTTTCAGCCACAATCTGTTGAATGACATCTTCCAGTTTCTTTTTGGAAATAAATCGCTTATCACTGAGAATGATTTTTCCTTCCCTCTCGATAAAAATATTTTGGTTTCCATTAATCATAATCTCTGTAATATTTTCATCTTCAATTAAGTTCTGCAAAATATCCAGTTTGCGAAAGGCATTAAATAATTCCTGCCCCACTTCCACTTTGTCCTGCAAAGAAATATATTGTTTTTCACTGTATTCCTCCAAAACCTGATAGATGACCTCCGTCAGTTCCTCATCATCTATCTCCTCTGACAGATCAATCTTTTCCAATATCTTCCCATGAAACTGTTCTGCCTGTATCACTTTGTTTTCCCTCCTTCTTTAGTAAGTCTCTCACATACTCTTCTAAGTTTTCAGGTATTTCCAACTGCACGGTCTTGTCCAACACTCCTCCGTATCCGAGAATATCTGCATTTTGTTCAAACTGTAATATTTTTGCCGATGATTCCCGCTGTCTGCTTACAGGCATATATATTTTGTGACAAATATTCAGCAGACTCCATAATCCCTGCACACATTCACCAAAATCAATAATGATTTTTCTGTACAGCCGCAAATGTGATAACTGCCTGAATAACTCCTGCCACTCCTCATAAGTAACCTGTTTTAAATCTTCGCTTATCTTCATTGGAGCAATATATTCCAACTGTCCGGTTTTCTCTGCCATTACTCCTATCTTTGTACCTATTCTGCTGTTTTCCTGCCTCGCGTAATAAAGTAAATCTGCAAGCGTCTGAGAAGTTTTTACCATCATTCGCTCTTCCCAACCGGAATATTCCTCAAGATTCAAGTATAAAACCCGCTCCCTTTTCGCAAGTTCTCTTCCAAGCGCAATGGCAAAAGCAGTCTTTCCAACGCGATGCACAGGCGAATATACTCCGATAAATGTACACTCCTTATATCTGTTCTGCCTGAGTATGTCTCTGTCCTCCTCCGCATAAACATTGAGTATGTCTGCAAGTATATTGTCAGCCGACTGATATTTATAGATCGCCTGTTTTTCTTCCACTTTTCCTCGCTCCCGCGTGAGATAAATCACCTTTCTCGCTATATCCGTCTGTACCTTCTCTGCAAATCTTTCGTCCAAAAGCAATATCTCAATTGGAATCTCATTCGCTATTTTCTCGATTTGCTCTTTTGCAGAACAGACATATACCGGAAAATCTATTTTCTTTCCTAAAATAAAAGATAATTTCTCCGCATACACGATTTCACTGTCGCAAATAACAAAACATCTGCTCCTCACAATCTCCTCCTTATCCTATATTCAATTCTCCTGTTGGATTGTCATTGTCCGAATGGACTGATTGTCTTAGAATCTATGTGACTTGTGAGTTGTATTATAAATCTGTTTTCTCCTCTTGTCCATAGTTTAATATGATTTTCCGAAACTTTGTAAAAACTCTACAAAATTTGGTATACTAATATGCCATAAAGCAGGGCAACGCCCGGCGCACCTAAAAATCCTGACAGTAAAACGGAGACCGGATTAATACCCACCGCAATCTCTATCTGTCTGTAAGAAAGATATTCGTTGATAAAGAAAATAAGCCCTATCCCAATAACTGCCCGAATGATAAAATTAATAATAAACCCTGAATGTTCCTTTTCCATTTCCATTTCCCTATCCCCCTCACTTCATATCTATACAAATCCGTATTATTTCATTCCTCTTTTCTCCTAAAATCCAATATTTTCTTATCCGTGTATGAAACCTGTCTTCCATGACTATACTAGAAATAGAAGCAATAAGTTATCATTGGAAAGCGGGAGGGCATATGAAACTATTTCAAAAGAAACGAAAAGCAAAGGTCGTATATCGGGAACATACAAACACACCTATACAGGATACCGTCTTACTTAAAGAAATTGAAAAAGTAAAAGCCGATATGGATAACGCTTATATAAACTTTCAAAATGTACTCGATCCCGATTTAATTGACTGTTACATTTTTGAGAGTAACGCAGCATTAAAACGTTATCATTTTCTTCTGAAGCAGGCAAAAAAAATCAGTTAAAAGGGGGCGTTGCAAAATAGGTGAGAATCACCTATGGAGCAGCGCTCCCTTTTCTATACAAAAAATCATCTCTATTTTTTTGCAAAAAGTTAGGAGCATCGCTCCATAACTGAACTTAATCAGTTATTTTGCGACACTCCTTTACAGTTCTATTTCAATTCTTCTTCCTGTACGGTGATATTGATGATAACGAACTCCCGCACAGTCCATCATTCGCTTTGACGCCATAACTGATGCCGTATCCGCATATTTATCACTGTCATAGACAACTTCTTTGATGCCTGACTGGATAATTGCTTTTGCACATTCATTACATGGAAAAAGAGATACATACAGTTTTGCTCCTGCAAGACTTCCCCCACTGTAATTCAAAATAGCATTCAACTCACTATGTACCGTGTACACATACTTTGTCTCCAGCGGATCTTGGCCCTCTCTCGTCCACGGGAACTCATCATCTGAGCAGCCTTTTGGCAATCCGTTATAGCCCATTGAAAGAATTTTATTATCCTGACTTACAATGCAGCACCCTACCTGCGTGCTTGGATCTTTTGAACGCATTCCGGACAACATTGCAACTCCCATAAAATACTCGTCCCATGAAATATAATCGTTTCTTTTTTCACTCATTTTTTCACCTTCTGTACTATTTTGTACCAAATATACGGTCCCCCGCATCTCCAAGTCCCGGAACAATATATCCGTGTTCATTTAACTGCTTGTCTAAAGCGCCGATATAAATGTCTACATCAGGGTGCTCTTTCTGCATGCGTTCAACTCCTTCAGGTGCTGCGATGATACATAGAAAACGGATATTTTTTACTCCCTTATCCTTTAACATCTGGATTGCCGCCACACTTGAGCCTCCTGTCGCCAACATCGGATCCACTACAAAAACATCTCTCTCTTCGCAGTCTGCCGGCAGTTTACAATAATATTCTACAGGTTCAAGAGTATCAGGATCGCGATATAATCCGATATGTCCTACTTTTGCTGCCGGAATCATTGCCAGCATTCCTTCCACCATACCAAGCCCTGCTCTCAAAATAGGCACGACCGCAAGTTTCTTTCCTGCAAGTTCCTTTTCAACAGTCTCACAGATCGGTGTCTGAATTGTTACGTCCTGCAATTTTAAGTCTCTTGTTGCCTCATAACAAATGAGCATAGCAATCTCGCTGATCATTTCCCTAAAATCTTTTGAACCTAAGTCTGCTCTTCTGATATAACTAATTTTGTGACGGATTAATGGGTGTTCCATTACATGTACTTTTGCCATAGTTTTCCTCCATATTCCTATTTCCTTGCTTCTGCATTTAATTTTTCTGCAAGTTTTTCTATCATTTCTTTTAATATTTCAAAAGACTTGCCATATTCCACCAACGGCTGCCCGTAGGCTGATGGCACTTCTTTATCAATCTCCACATATTCTCCCAATGTATAAACATGTTTTACATACTCATAATCGGTAACAATTTTCCATTTCTGGTTCTCCTCAAGTGTCAGAACAAGTGTATCCTCGTCTAAGTCCGCCTCACTAAAGGCAACTGCCTCATGGCCTTCCAGTGTCATCTGCTGACTTTTCATAATGGCCTCCGCCTTCTGATTTGCCGGTTCCGGAAACAGTACGATCATTCCCCTTGACTCTATATCATACTCCTGAATCAAATCATGATTTCTCAATAATTCCGCCGCCATTGGCCCTCTGCTGTTGTCACTTTTGCTGACAAAGACAACTCTTCTGAACTTCTGCTTCGACGCAATCTCATTGGCATCAATAATCTGATGTCCCGCTGCTTTCTCCAATCGGTTCATAATTGCGCTTCCGATTCCGTCAACAGAAAAAGATTCACTGTAAATACAATCTACATTTTCATCATCGAACTCTCTCAACACTTTATATAAATTTTTGGCAATGGAACTTTGATTTTCTCTTGTTCCTATCGGCTTAATCAGCCCTGCCGTATATTGAGGGGCAGTCTCCGTGCTGGCAATAATACCTACCTTTTTTCCTTTTTTTGTCTTCTCATAAGCAAGTTGTTTAATTGCATGCACTTCGTCTTTCAGTGTTCCCTGCACAATCTTCAACTGCGCTTTCGGTGCATAGTGACGGTACTTCATTCCCGGCGCTTTCGGCGCTTCACTCGTCTCCTCACCGAGAAGTGTCTTATCCACCTGCACTTCCCCAATGACTTCCTCAAGCATTCTCTGGGTCACCGCCCCCGGTCTTAAAATCATCGGCGGCTCTGCCGTCATATCCACAATCGTCGATTCCACGCCGATATCCACACTTCCCCCGTCCAAAATCATGTCAATCCTTCCGCTCATGTCTTCCTCAACATGTTTTGCCGTTGTTGGACTTGGACGTCCCGAAGTGTTAGCGCTTGGGGCAGAAATATATCCTCCCCCTTCTAAAATCAATTCCCGCGCAATTATATCATCAGGCATACGGACAGCAACCGTGTCCAATCCGCCTGTCGTTCCGTATGGTACTATATCCGACTTCTCAAAAATCATTGTAAGCGGGCCCGGCCAAAATACTTCCGCCAGATCCATTGCCTTCTTAGAGATATTCTGAACAATCTTATTCAGATGGCTGATGTCTGCGATATGAATAATCAGAGGATTATCCGAAGGTCTGCCTTTTGCCTCATACGTTTTCTTTGCCGCCTCCTCGTCGAGTGCATTTGCCCCAAGTCCATATACCGTTTCCGTTGGGAAGGCAACTAAACCTCCTTCTTGTATAATTTTTCCTGCCTGCTCTATGACTTCTTTCTCTATTTGGTTTTTGTCTACTTTTGTTATTATTGTTTTCATAACTTTTATTATACCATTATTGCCCTGAAAAAAAAACCCACAGTATCTATTCCTCTTGTTTTTGTAAAATATGTATAATACCATCACAGATAACCTGTGCTACTTTCTCCTGATATTCTTTTGTAGAAAGTTTCTCCGCCTCCTCCCAGTTGCTCAAAAATCCGCATTCCACAATAATTGTAGGGACTTCCGTCTTTCTCAACATGTAATATGTATTATTTCCCTTACAAACTCTTTTATTCTCCTTATCAAACAGACGAAACATCTCCTGCATTACTTCTGCAGCCTCTTTTCCCTCTTTAGAGTGTGTAAAATAAAAAACCTGAGCCCCCTTCACCGACTCCTGCGTATAACTGTTCTGATGAATACTGACTGCAAGATTCGGTTTTGTATTGTTAATTCGTTTTACCCTCTCCTTCATATCGGCTATCTTTGTATCGCCTAACCCTTTATCCTCCCTTCTTGTCATCTTAACAATAATGTTTTGTTTTTTTAACTTCTTTTCCACTTTTTTTGCGATACTTAAATTTATGTCTTTTTCCTTTTTCTTGTTTATCCCTATTTTGCCGGGATCGGTATATCCATGCCCCGCGTCCAAAACAACAATACTTTTTCCTTTTTTTATCTGATTTCCCGATACATGGACACTCAATGTTTTTCCCATCAGAAACGATGCGCCAATCAGTACAACTGCCATCAATAATTTTGTTTTACGATACAAAAAAATCCCCTCTGTGACATTTATTGTTAAAATATATGCCACAGAGGGAATGTCTAATTTACATATTTTAAAATTAGTTCCCAAAGTCCCTGAGATTCAAAGCCCAGTTTCCAGACTGACGTACCCGCCAGTTTATTCGCTTTCATGACTTTTAATTTTTCTTCTATAGATTTTTCATCTTCCAGCCAAATCTTGTAGGTCGCGCCGTCTTTCTCCCATTGTGCATAGTTCTGACCTGTTTTGCTGTCCCATTTCGCTTCTGCACCAAACTGCTCAAGAACTTTGTCTGTTCTCTTCATGGAAACTGTTTCACTTGTTACTTTCGTGGAATATTTTCCCGCTTCCGTTCCCGCCTGCTCCGAAAGTTCTGCCTCCGTCTTTGGAACTTCTTTCCAAAGTCTTGTATACAGTGGCATCGCATTGATCACTTTACTTGCCGGAACGTCTTTCAGAGTCTCCTGAACGCCCTCCTTCACATATCCGATGGAGGCTACTGAACCACTCTCATATGAACCTGCAAAATGTTCATCATATCCCATGATAATAACATAATCTGCTACAATTCCCTGTTCTTTGCGGTGATAATGTGCATTATATCCCTTCGGTACATAGTTATCTACCGACAGGACAATACCGTTCTTTCTGCATTTCACGGACAATTCACGGATAAATTGGATATAATGTTCACCCGTCTTTTCGGCAACTGTCTCAAAGTCTACATTAATTCCGTCCAAGCCAACCTGAAGAGCCTCTGAAATCAACTGGTTTGTCAGATTCTCCCTGCTTGAAGTGCGGCTTAACAGTTCATGTGTCTCTTCTGAAGTTTTAATTCCCTCCTGATTTAGAGGATCAAAATTTCTTACCAGCCCCCATACTTCTATATTGGACTGATGTGCATAGTTCACATATTCGGAACTTGCGATGGAAGTAATGTTTCCCTTTGTATCCTTTACGCTGAACCATGTAGGTGAAAGTGTTGTAAGCCCCTTTGTATTGGCAATCATCTCCAGCACCTGATTATTCGCAGAACGCGAACTTACCTGATGCCATGCCATGTTGATTGTATAGTCCTTCTTAATGTTAGTAAACTTTTCTTCCTTAAATTCACGTTTATACGTCTTTGTCTTTTCGTCTTTCAGATCACTCTGCTTAATGTAACCGACAAAGCCGTCATTTGTGCGGACTTTTCTCCACTTTCCTTCTTTTTCAATAATTCTCACAACATCATCTGATTTTGTTTCCGTAAGAATAGGGCTCTTCACTCCTGCCCGCATACGAATCGCAGAATTATTTTTCGTTGTTGCCACTTTCGCGTCGCTCCAGTCACTCTGAATCACTATACGATTAGGGCTTTTATACATTTTATATTCTATATCCGTATATTTCTTTACAAAATCAAGCGCAATATATGCCGTACTTCCCTCTGTCTTGAGAATAACATACTCTTCACTTTTCTTCTCTTTTGACACTGCATATTCGCGACTTCCAACAGATACGGACACCATGTCATTTGGCAAAGTATACAATAAAAGATTCTCATTTGCGTCCCAATAAAATCCTTCGTTGACGTAATCTCTGACTGCAGAATATTCCAGATATAGCGTTCCGTCAATCATCTTGCCTTTCGGCTCTAAAATCTGATTATTCACTATTACCGCAAGCTGCTCTTCATTCGTAATACCATAATATTCTTTTCTATTCGCTTTTTTATCCGATGGACTGTATTTTTTCCACAATATAGTTCCACATAAAACAACCAGTGCCAGTATAATGAAAATACAAACTTTAATGAGCAAAGAACGTTGTCTTCTCTTTCGGGAATATCTTCTGCGCCTTATTTGTTCCCTTCTGTCTCTTTCGTTCATGACGCACCTCCTATTCCAGTACATTATAACAATTATTTCGGCATACGTCATTAACTATTTCGACAATTTTCGTCACATTAAAAGGTTTTGTCTTACGAGGGGTATTGTAATTCTATTCCACACTTTTAATCTCATGAAAATGAAGTTCTTCCATATGACCGTCTTTATCCCATATATAGTCCCGCATGTAGCCGCCGCTTTCTTTTACCATGTGTGCCGCTGCTATCTGCATCGGACTTGCACTTTCCCCATCTATGGACATGGGTACTCCGTATCTCTCATATTGTGACAACTCCGTAAACAGTTCCCGATATGCTTTATCTTCTTGCTCCATGTTATGACCCTTCTTTTCTTGTAACTATGGCCCTCCGATATTCCATAAGGATTGTGATATATTAAAATTATCTTCTGGGCTGGCAAGAAGACAGTACTTTAATTTACAGTTTCTCTTTTTTCTTTTTGTTATGTGTTGTCTTTTGCTGATATTTTGTCTGAAATGACAGATATTCTTCTTGATATTGTTTACAACAAATTACAGATAACTTTTAATATGACTCTTTAGACTATAAAAATAAGACTTCTTAATATTATTCCGAACATAAATCCCTCCTTCTTCTATATAAACATAGTTACATGGAAAGACTATCTTCTTGCACTCTCATTATAAATAGTAATATTTTCCTTTTCAAGTATTTTCTTTAAATTTCTTTACATATTTTTTGTTTTTGTTTATACTAATAATTGAGTAAATATTTTTATTTGCAGATAGGAAGTGATTATATGAAAATTGAAAAACTAAATGATAACCAAATTCGTTGTACGCTGACGCGTGCTGATTTAGCCGAGCGTGAACTCAAACTGAGTGAATTGGCTTATGGAACAGAAAAAGCAAAATCACTTTTCCAGGATATGATGCAACAGGCAGCATTTGAATTCGGATTTGAAGCGGACGATACCCCTCTTATGATTGAGGCAATCCCGGCTTCTTCTGATACAATTGTACTGATTATTACTAAAGTGGAAGACCCTGAAGAACTGGATACCCGCTTTTCCAAGTTTGCTCCCTCATCGTCGGGTGGAACGACCGGTAAAATGCAAAATGTTTTAGATAAATTAGAAGGTGCGGAAGAATTTCTTGATTTGCTTGGCAAAGTGAAGAAAGCAGTCTCTGAAAAACCGGAAATGGAAGAAACGGAATCCACGCCTGCTGACAGAAAGACAAAGAAAGATGTTCGTTTGTTTACATTTGCATCTTTGGACAATGTAATAGATGCTTCACATCTGCTTACAACAATGTACACAGGTGCAAATACTTTATATAAAGATCCTAAAGATGACCTTTACATTTTAGTTCTGTCGCAGTCCGGACATTCCGCAAGTGATTATAATAAAATCTGTAATATGCTTTCCGAATATGGTTCTTTTGAAAAAACCGGAAGTGCAACTTTGGCATATCTTGAGGAACATTGTGATACAATTATTGGCGGCAACGCCATACAGCAGTTGGCACTTATTTAACTTTAATTAACAAAAACCTGTCCACCATTTTGGTGTGACAGGTTTTTTGCGTATATGCAACTGCATAATCTTTTATATTAGTTTGCTGCTAAAAATGCGTTAATCTTCTCAACTAACAAATCTGCATCTAATCCGTGTACCATTGCTGCTTCTCCTAATGTTTCAGCCTGAGCAGACGGGCAACCAAGACAGTGCATTCCAATCTCCATGAGAATTGGTGCAACTTGAGGATTTGCTGCTAATAATTCACCGATTGTCATATCTTTTGAAATCATTGTACTTCCTCCTTTTTTTAACATGATACTCATTATAATACCTTTTTTTTGAATTAGCAATACTGAGTATTTATTCTCTTTGTCTCCCTCAAAATTGTATACACATTTTTACATGCTTTTTGATTACTCAATTGTCAAGTTGATTTTGTTAATTTTTCGACAAAATTAGAAATTTATTATTTCTACACAAAACGCCTGTTCTTTTTTTTACCCAAAATAATCCACATAATCCCCCTCATTTTATGTGGATAATGTGGATAACTTTGTGTAAAACTCAGTTTTCGACAATTTTCCTGCATATTTTCGTCATTCCTCGCGTGGATAACTTAAGGATAATGTTGGGATAGTTTTTCATAACTTTTTTACACGAAAATACCGTTTTCGACAAAATACTTTTAAATTGTGCATATTGTATAAGAATATTCTCTCCGTTTTCTTTTGCGTTTTTTTCCCGTTAAATCTATTCTTTCTTTAAAATATCCGTTTTCAGATAATGATTATTCCGTTTCCCTATAGAAAAAGATGATTTCTACGCATATTTTTTGTGTTCTCTTTGCAAAATATGAATATGTCTTTTTTAATTCCAACTAAAACAGATATTTTTATTGACATTTCTTCACTTCTTTTTTATTATACTTATAGTAACTATTATCATTATTGTTATTATTGTTTTGAAAGGAGGATTCTATGCCAGCATTAAAATATAGCCGACAGCGTGAATCCATCAAAGAGTACCTAATGAGTACGAAGGAACACCCTACTGCAGATATGGTGTATCTTCATGTGAAACAGGAATTTCCTAATATAAGTTTAGGGACTGTATATAGAAACCTTAATCTTTTAGCGGATATTGGAGAAATCATAAAAATTTCCACTTTAAACGGCGGTGACCGGTTTGACGGGACTACAACTCCACACTATCACTTTTTCTGTACGGATTGCGGTGCTGTCTTAGATTTGGATATGGATAATATAGAAACTATTAATCATATTGCCGGCAAAAACTTTGATGGAGAAATTGACACTCACAACATTACTTTTTACGGTCGTTGTGGAGACTGTGTAAAAAATGCAAAAGTTTTAAAAATGTGATTGACATTTAAAACTTAATGTGGTAAATTAATATCAGTAACAATTACTAATATTGATAACTAAAAAATAATAATAAATCAAAAAAGAAAAGGAGAGATTTAACATGAAAAAATTTGTATGTACAGTATGCGGTTATGTTTACGAAGGAGAGGCTGCTCCGGCAGAATGTCCACAGTGCCATGTAGGGGCTGAAAAATTCAAAGAAATGTCAGGAGAGAGAGAATGGGCAGCAGAACACGTTGTAGGTGTTGCTAAAGGTGTTAGTGAAGACATCGTTGCTGATTTAAGAGCAAACTTTGAAGGTGAATGTTCAGAAGTTGGTATGTATCTTGCAATGGCTAGAGTTGCTCACAGAGAAGGATATCCAGAAATCGGATTATACTGGGAAAAAGCAGCTTGGGAAGAAGCAGAACACGCTGCAAAATTTGCTGAATTATTAGGTGAAGTTGTAACAGACAGCACAAAGAAAAACCTTGAAATGAGAGTAGAAGCTGAAAACGGTGCTACAGCAGGTAAATTTGACCTTGCAAAACGTGCTAAAGCAGCTAACTTAGACGCTATCCATGATACAGTTCATGAAATGGCAAGAGACGAAGCTCGTCACGGAAAAGCATTTGAAGGACTTCTTAACAGATACTTTGGCTAAGAATAAAGAATTCGGGAGTGAATGTAAATTCACTCCCTTTTTTGTATTGAACTCTATTCTTTTACAATCACTCCGCTGCGGATTAAAACCGGTCTGAGGGCATTATATAAAAATGCTACTAAAATAATGGAAACAACAGCATTTACAAATGTTGTCACCGCACTTAATTTTGCCAGCACCTCTGCCATTTTTTGCGGTTGACCGAAAATGATCATTTTGTAAAAATAAGAAACAAGCGGATCAGCAATTATATTAAATCCTAACCCTGCCGCTGCCGCCAACGTACTCCATTTCAAAATATATTTCTTATCCGTACTCTGATTAATCTTTGCCACACGGTGTGCAACAAATCCTGTAATCAATCCGATGCACAATTTCAAAATAAATGTTTTCGGTGCAACCGTAATGTAAATCGGATCCATAATATCTGCTATTCCCATGCCGATTGCCCCTGCCAGACCTCCGTACACACCACCAAGCATCAGCGCTGCCAAAACACAAACCGCATTTCCCAAATGCAATGATGATGCATCTCCTCCCGGTGTCGGTATTTTTATCTGCAGAAATGTAAATACGACAAAGCAAAGTGCCGCCATAACCGCCGTCTGTGAAATTTTCATTAATGTGCTCTTTTTCTTATTCATTCTTTTTCACTCCTTTATTAGAATGAATACATATTAGCACATATCTGGATTTATCAAAACCGCCAGTTATTACATTTTTAACCATGCCAGTTATTTCTGATTTGCAGGTTCGATGACAATGGTTTTTCCTTTAATTTTTACATTTTTCATTGCCAGCAATACGTCTTTCGCGTATTCTCTCGGCACTTCTACGAATGTATATTTGTCAAACATGTCAATTGTTCCAATAAGTTTTCCCGGCATTCCCGTTTCGCCTGCCAAAGCACCCAAAATGTCTCCCGGTTTTGCCTTCTGTTTTTTACCGATATTGATAAATAATCTTACCATTCCCGGTTCTTCCGCTCCTGTATCGCCAAAGTCCATTTCTTCCTGTTCTTCTTCGGAAGTCATTCCGGTGCACATTTTTAAGAATGCAGCCGCCATATCCATTGCCGTATAGTCAGAATCGTTTACTCTTTCCTGAATTGCATTTATCATTAAAGTTAAATCTTCGTTTACGATAATCTGGTCGATGTCGTCCAAAATATTTTCCATTTTTGTTGTGGCAACATCATTTAACGACGGTACTTTCTGCGCATAAATTTTTGTTTTGCAGTAGCGCTGTATCTCTTTTAATTTATAAACCTCTTTTCCCGATACGAAAGAGAATGAACGTCCTACTCGCCCTGCACGCCCCGTTCTTCCGATTCGGTGTACATAGTATTCATCGTCCTGCGGCAAATCATAATTAAATACTGCTTCCACTTCGTCCACATCAATTCCTCTGGCTGCGACATCTGTCGCCACCAAAATATCCGTTTTCCCGCTGCGGAATCCCTGCATCACACGGTCGCGCTGTACCTGTTTCATGTCTCCATGCAGTCCTGCGGCAAAATATCCGCGCCCCAAAAGAGAAGTCACAAGCAAATCCACCTGTTTTTTCGTGTTGCAGAATACGACAGAGAGTTTCGGTGTGTAAATATCCAGAAGACGTGCCAGAACTTCCTCTTTGTTTTTTGGTTTGACTTCATAATAAAACTGTTCGATATTCGGAACGGTCAGTTCTTTTTTTGTTACTTTAATTACCTCTGCTTTTTTCTGGAATTTTTTTGTGATTTCCATAATTGCTTTCGGCATTGTTGCGGAGAAAAGAACTGTCTGTCGTTCTTCCGGAACTCCCTCCAAAATCGTTTCAATATCCTCACGGAATCCCATGTTTAACATCTCGTCCGCCTCATCAAGCACAACCGTATGCACCTGCTCCATTTTGATCGTTTTTCTTCGCATATGATCCATGACACGCCCCGGTGTTCCGATAATGATTTGTGTTCCGTTTTTCAGAGAACGAATCTGCTTAACAATCTCCTGTCCCCCATAAATTGGAAGCACCTTTATTCCATGCATATATTTTGCCAGATTTCTGATTTCATCGGCCACCTGAATTGCAAGTTCTCTCGTCGGACAAAGCACGATTCCCTGCAATTTTTTGTTTTTAGGGTTTACCTTCTGTAAAAGCGGAATGCCAAATGCCGCCGTTTTCCCTGTTCCTGTCTGTGCCTGCCCGATAATATCTTTTCCTTCTAAAATAACAGGAATTGCCTTTGCCTGAATAGGAGACGCCTCCTCAAATCCCATATATTTTACTGCCTTTTGAATTTCCGGACAAATCCCCAACTGCTCAAATTTTATATTTTCCATCTATTATTCCCTTCTACAATCATAATTTTCTATGTATCCAAAAAAATACCCTTCACTCGTCATAAGTAAAGGGTACTCACAAAGCACTGTCGACTATCATAACAGAATCACTTCTGTTTGTCAAATTTTTATAAAATTTCCTTTTTTTCTTGATATATAGGTATATTTGGTGTAGTATTTGAATATGCTTAATGTAGTATTTAATACTACTTGTATTTTTTTATTGATTAGGAGGGAGTATTTATGTTGATGAAAGCGAAAAAATTAAAAGATCCGGCAAGCGCCATTACACATTTTATCGGTATGGTTGCTGCAATCATCGCAGCCGCACCACTTTTATTTAGGGCATGGCATAAACCTGATAAAATATATTTTGTTTCTTTTGCGGTATATATTATAAGCGTTATTCTTCTCTATACGGCGAGTACGGCGTATCACTCTTTGGATATTTCAGAGAAGATAAATAAACGCCTGAAAAAATTTGACCACATGATGATTTCCGTTTTAATTGCAGGAAGTTATACGCCTATATGTTTGATTGCATTGAAAGGTAAGGTAGGATATACCCTCTTGGCAATCGTATGGGGAATCGCAATTTTGGGTATTCTGATTAAAGCATTTTGGATATATTGTCCGAAATGGTTTTCTTCCGTTCTATATATCGCAATGGGGTGGACCTGTGTCCTTGCTTTTCCGCAGATTTATCACACTCTGTCTACACCGGCTTTTATATGGCTTTTAGTTGGAGGAATTATTTATACAATCGGCGGAGTGATTTACGGATTGAAACTGCCTATATTTAATAAGAAACATCACAACTTCGGCAGCCACGAAATTTTCCACCTGTTTGTTATGGGCGGAACTGCCTGCCATTTTGTTGTCATGTATGTGTATCTGCTCGGATAACCATTTAACATAATAGACGGGAGAACTCTAAACGCTTCTCCCGTCTATTAATTTTTCTTTTTCTTTTCTTCGCATCTGCTTAATGGCGTATTCTCTTTTCATTGCCTCCTGCTTTGTCGGGAACGTTTCATAATATACTAAAGTAACCGGCGTTCTCGTCTTCGTATATTTTGCCCCTTTTCCTTCATTGTGGCTCTGTATTCTTTTCTCCAGGTCATTTGTCCAGCCCGTATATAAAGTACCGTCACTGCATCGGACAATGTATGTATAGTTTTCCATCTCTACTGCAAATCCTCTTGGCTTATTTCAATAGATGGATAGTGGGATAAAGTTGTCAAATCTACGTTCAGAGGAACACTATACACCATATAAAATTTTTCCGGATACTTTTCTGATAATTCCTTTATTTTCTCTTCCGCAATTTCCTTATTCTCTGTCGCATACACAACAGACACCACCCCTGTTTTCCTGCTTTCTGCTTCTTCTACTTCTCCACACAAAATCAATTTTAGCGGAGCAGTTCCATTAAGTCCCATAGAAATATAATCTTTTTCGTCCATACTCTTTTCCTCCTTTTTCTCTTTATTATACTCTCCATTTCCCATATATCAAGCAAAAAACAGGGCTTGCGCCCTCCCGCTCAAGCCCCGCCTCTTCTACTCTCCTAAAAAATCATTTGGATTTATCGGCTGTCCGTCCTTTCTCATCTCAAAATAAAGATTGCAGCCTTCCACACTGTAATATTTTGTCGGTTCACTTAAATATCCTAAAACGGTTTTTGCCTCCACCGTATCACCCACATGAACCGGAACTTCTTTTAACTGCCCGTAAATTGCTTCATAGCCGTTTCCCATATCCACCGTAACTGTTGTCCCTGTCTGGCTTGTGACGTCGATGGATTTTACCACTCCTCTTGCTACCGACATTACCTGAGTTCCTGCCGCACCCTTTATAATCATTGCCGGATTATATTTATACTGGTCTAATGTAGGGAAATAGACTGTTTTGTCCATACTGTAATTTAAAATAACTTCTCCATTTTCGATTGGCCACAAGATTAAATCCTTTTCACTGAATGAAAACTGCGATTTAACCGGCTGTTCTGCCACTACTTCCGGCTGCTCTTCCACCGTTTCTACCTGTTCCGTTACTTTTGGCTGTTCCTCAATCACATTTTGCTCTTTTTGTGGTGTATTGATAACCAAATCCTGTCCTCCGCCTGTACTTTCAATTTTTTCCTCTTTCTGTTTCTTCTCTACTTTTGCCAATTCCTTTTTCACTCCGGCTTTGTACTGATTGATGGTATATGTTCCAACCATGCCGATTACCGCCACAAAGCAAATCACAGCACCTATCGCCAGGCCATGTCCTCTTTTGGAAGGTCTTAAATTATTTTTCATTTTCATCACCTCTGACTTTATTTTTGCCAGAAAGCAACTGCCTTATTCTATATTTAATAAAATTTCAGCAACCTCCCTAATTTCCGTCCCCTCAAAAAAATACTGTAGAATTTCTTCATATGTTTTTCCTTCTTTTGCCATTTCATTTGCCGTATGCTGGCTCAATCCGATACCGTGTCCCACACCTTTTGTCGTGATTTTAAGCATTCCGTTGCTCTCCTGAAAAGAAAAACAACTGGAGGGAAGTTCCAATGCATTTCTAAATTCTTCCCCCGCATAAATATGTTTTCCAATCCGTACTTTTGTCACATACCCCGCCGTATCCGTCTGCTTTATCTCAAAATCTTCCTTCGTAAAAGGTTTCTCCGCCTCCTTTTTGTCCACCGCCGCAAGAAACGGCTGACAGTATTCCTTCACTTCCTCGTAAGATAACTCAAGTGTCTGCAACTGCCATTTGTTCTCTATATCCTTCGGACAGTCTTTTGTCTTTAAATAAGGATAGTTTTCTCCCCCTAACACTTCATTTCCATTTCGTGTTTTTCCGTTGCTTAGTTGATGAAAGGACGCCGATGCGGGTTTTCCTTTATAGAGAATGGCTTTCCCTTCTGTATCGCTGACCGCTTTTTTCAGTTTCTTATAAATTTTCCTGCCATTGTCCTTTCCCCATAACTTTTCCATGTCTCCCCGCGTCATATATTCCCCCGAAAAAACAACGTCCTTTTTCTCTTCTATTTTTCTGTATAGGTTTGTCCGTGTTATAATCGTCTGTACCTTTAACATTTCCTCATGGTAATCAGGTTGAATCTCTTTCGCTACCACTCCCGTCAGATACTCGTCCCATAATACCTTCTTTTCCATGTCTCCCACCTGCACTTTCACATAGAAAGGAGAGTTATCCCCATTTCCATCAATGGACTTTCCATTTATCAACACTGTAACAATATAAGGCAACAATAAAAAAGCAAAAAGTACGATACAGATTGTCCTACATTTCTTTTTCATACTCCCCTCCTTTTGAAGAACTTTTCTGCAAATAAAAAACACTGTGGTTTATCCTTAAGATATTCCACAGTGTTTAAAACTATTCCTCTTCTTCTATTGTCAACTGATTTTCCGCCATATTTTCTTTTGTATTCTGCTCCGCTCTCCTTCCGAAAATGAACATACAAACAGATTCATAAAATGGAATAATCATACTAAACACAGCGTGCAAAGTCGCCATATTTACTGTTGTATATCTCTCATAAATTTGGCGATTGATTAGAATTTCCAATCCTCCTTTAATCGCTGCATAAATAACAGAAATAATAATAACAAA
This sequence comes from Faecalimonas hominis, assembly GCF_054660755.1. Classification (NCBI taxonomy): domain Bacteria; kingdom Bacillati; phylum Bacillota; class Clostridia; order Lachnospirales; family Lachnospiraceae; genus Faecalimonas; species Faecalimonas hominis. The sequence continues at coordinate 63,157 of NZ_BAAHSH010000023.1, read as the reverse complement.
TACAAGAAAAACTACAAAAACCATGAGAAGTCCTGACATTTCCGAATTGGGTACATGGTATCCCATATAATCTCTCATGCGTGATTCTGCCGAAATCGCGCTGATTAAAATCGAAATAATCATGAAGAAATACATAACCGCAAAAATCACTCCGTAAATAATCGGTACAATCAGAAGCCATACCCCCGGTGACTTAATACTTCTTTTCTTCAGCGGAATTTCTCCACTTAATTCTCCATGAAAATACGTTCTCGCAAACGGTATAAATGCAAGCCATGAATTCGTTTTTCCCTGAGCTTTTCCCATTTTATACATTCCGATACCGCGAAAAATAAAACTGATTATCCAACCTAACAGGCACAATCCCAACACAACAAGATAAATTGCCAAGACCGTCACTGCAACCGTATCTGTCTCATTATAGTACATTCACATTCCTCCCTATACGTCAATCGTCACCTTATCCAGTTTCCAGATTTCATCTACATATTCCTGAATGGTTCTGTCTGATGTAAATTTACCACATGACGCCGTATTTAGCAATGCCATTTTTGACCATCTGTCTACATCTCTGTATGCTTTTTCCACTTCTTCCTGTGCTGCTGCATAACTTCTGAAGTCTTTCAAAATAAAATATGTGTCTGCACGGTCGCTGCTCTGTGTATTTAACAATGAATTATATAAATCTCTGTACATTTCGTGGTCGCCATTGGCGTATGTTCCATCTACCAACTGGTCGACAACACGTTTAATTTCCCAATCGCTGTTGTAAATATCCACCGGATTATAGCCGCCATAATTTTCATACTGAATAACTTCATCAGAACTTAATCCAAAAATAAAGGCATTTTCAATTCCGACTTCCTCCACGATTTCCACGTTTGCACCGTCCATTGTTCCGAGTGTGACAGCCCCGTTTAACATGAATTTCATATTTCCCGTGCCGGAAGCCTCTTTTGATGCTGTTGAAATCTGCTCGCTGACATCTGCCCCCGCAAAGATAAGTTCCGCATTGGACACACGATAGTCTTCGATAAAGACAACTTTTATCTTGCCGTTAATGCTTCTGTCATTGTTAATCACATCTGCCACAGAGTTAATTAATTTAATTGTCTGTTTTGCACGTTTATATCCTGCTGCCGCCTTTGCGCCAAAAATAAAAGTTCTCGGATAGAAAGAAAGTTCCGGGTGCTCTTTTATTTTATTGTACAAATACATGATATGCAGAATATTCAACAACTGACGCTTGTATTCATGAAGTCGTTTTACCTGCACATCAAAAATAGAACGGGGATCTACTTCAATTCCATTATGCTCTAAAATATATTTTGCAAGGCGTTCCTTGTTCCTGAACTTAATGTCCATGAATTTTTCTCTTTCTTTCACATCATCGGCAAGAGGTTTTAATTTTGCCATCTGTGAAAGATCTGTAATCCAGCCGTCACCGATATGTTTTGTCACCCAGCCTGCCAGCAGAGGATTTGCGTGAAGAAGAAATCTTCTCTGTGTGATTCCGTTTGTCTTGTTATTGAACTTCTCCGGCATCATCTCATAGAAGTCCTTTAACTCTTCATGTTTTAAGATTTCTGTATGAAGTCTTGCAACACCGTTTACCGAGTATCCCGCAACGATGGCGAGATGCGCCATTTTCACCTGACCGTCGTACAGGATAGCCATTTTACGAACTTTTTCCTCATTACCCGGATATTTTGCACGAATCTGTGCTACAAAACGGCGGTTGATTTCCTCCACAATCTGATATACTCGGGGAAGTAACCTTGAGAATAAGTCAATCGGCCATTTTTCCAACGCTTCCGCCATAATTGTATGGTTTGTATACGCACATGTTTTTGTTGTCACTTCCCATGCTTCGTCCCACTCTAGTCCCTGTTCGTCCATAAGCAGACGCATTAATTCTGCAACCGCCACGGTAGGGTGGGTATCATTCATCTGAATGGTTACTTTTTCATGGAACTTACGAACATCATCATGCTCTCTCAGATATTTCTCTATCGCCTCCTGCAAACTTGCAGAAATAAAGAAGTACTGTTGTTTTAAACGGAGTTCTTTTCCGGCATAGTGGTTGTCGTTCGGGTATAATACTTCCACTATCGTTTTCGCAAGATTTTCCTGCTCTACAGCCTTCTGATATTCTCCTCTGTCAAATGAGTCTAAATGAAAATCCGTAATCGCCTTCGCGTCCCAAATACGAAGTGTATTTACGATATTGTTATTGTATCCCACAATCGGCATATCGTATGGAATGGCGAGAACCGACTCATAATCTTCCTGAATAAACTCACTTCTTTTCGCTTTTTCGTTGTAGTTGATTCGGATATGTCCTCCGAAGCGGACTACTTTTGCGTACTCTTCTCTCCTGATTTCAAAAGGATTTCCTTCCTTTAACCAATCATCAGGAGTTTCCACCTGAAAACCGTTTTCGATTTTCTGTTTAAACATTCCGTAGTGATAACGGATACCGCAGCCGTAGGCTGCGTATCCCAAACTTGCAAGAGAATCGAGGAAGCAGGCTGCAAGACGCCCTAAGCCGCCGTTTCCAAGTGCCGCATCAGGTTCCTGGTCCTCAATAACATTTAAGTCGATTCCCATCTCATCTAACGCTTCTGCCACCTCTTTATAAGCAGTTAAGTTAATGATATTATTTCCTAACGCTCTTCCCATAAGGAACTCCATAGACATATAATATACTGTCTTAGGATCGTCTTTTTTGTACTGCTCCTGTGTCAAAAGCCATCTGTCGATAATCTCATCTTTCACTGCATAAGACACTGCCTGAAATAACTGTTGCTGACTCGCCTCGTCTATTGTTCTCCGATAAAGTCTTTTTACATTATTTTTCACTGTCTTTTGAAATTCTTCTTTATTAAACTTCTCCTGCCGCATTATAATCCTCCTATTTTTCAACACCCATAGTCACTTTTTCCCCGTTGATGTTCCATTCTTTTGTATAGCCTGCCGGAGTTTTCTTTTCTACTGATAATGCCAATACTTCGTCACCAATCTGTCTTCCGTACTGTGCAAAAATGCTATCTGCTTTTTCGCTTCCTTCGTAAGTCACATAAATTTTATCTGTCACTTCAAAGTCTGCTTCTTTTCTCATTGTCTGGATTTTACTGATAATTTCACGTACAAATCCTTCCTGTAATAACTCTTCCGTAAGATTTGTATCTAATACAACCGTAATTCCATTGTCGCTTTCTGATACATAACCTTCCATCTGAGCAGTTTCAATTAAAAGGTCCTCTCTCGATAAAACAACTTCTTCCCCGTTGATATCCAGTTTCAATTCTTCTTTCTCATTTAATTTGTCCATTGCTTTATTTCCGTCTAATTCAGAAAGTGCAGTGCGGATTCCTCCTAACAGTTTTCCATATTTTGGTCCCACTGTTTTTAACTGCGGTTTAAATGTATAGGAAGTAAAGTCTCTCACGTCATCTGTAAATTTCACTTCTTTTACATTTAATTCTTCAGCAACGATTTCTTTATAGAATTCTGATAATTCTTCCTCTGCTTTTACAAACATTGTTCCGATTGGCTGACGGTTCTTGATATTTGCACTGTTACGGCACGCACGCCCCATAACAACGATTTCCAATACCTCTTCCATATTTCTTTCCAATTCCGTATCAATCCATTCTTCGTTTGTTGCAGGGAAATCACAAAGGTGGATACTTTCAGGTGCATTTGTATCAATACTTCTTACAAGGTTCTGGTAAATGTCTTCTGTCATAAACGGAATCATAGGCGCTGCCACTTTTGCAACAGTAACAAGTGCTGTGTAAAGTGTCATATACGCATTGATTTTGTCCTGTTCCATTCCTTTTGCCCAGAAACGTTCACGGCTTCTTCTTACATACCAGTTACTCATATCGTCCACAAATTCCTGTAACGCTCTTGCACTTTCAGGAATGCGGTAGTTTTCCAAGTTATTATCTACTGTTTTAATCAATGTATTCAGTTTAGATAACAGCCATTTATCCATAACGGTTAATTTATCATATTCCAACGTATATTTTGTCGCATCAAATTCGTCGATATTTGCATACAGTACAAAGAATGCGTATGTGTTCCACAATGTACCCATAAACTTTCTCTGTCCTTCTGTTACAATCTTGCCGTGGAAACGGTTTGGAAGCCACGGTGCACTGTTAATATAGAAGTACCAGCGGATCGCATCTGCGCCGTACTGTTCTAACGCCTCAAACGGATCAACCGCGTTTCCTTTGGATTTACTCATCTTCTGCCCTTTTTCGTCCTGTACATGGCCTAAAACGATAACGTTTTTGTATGGTGCTTCATTAAATACAAGCGTTGAAATGGCAAGTAGTGAGTAGAACCAGCCTCTTGTCTGGTCAACCGCCTCTGAAATAAAGTTTGCCGGGAACTGCTGTTCAAACAATTCTTTATTCTCAAACGGATAATGATGCTGTGCGAATGGCATTGCCCCGCTGTCAAACCAGCAGTCGATTACTTCCGGCACTCTGTGCATTTCTTTTCCACAATGAGGACATTTAATTGTAACTTTATCAATAAACGGGCGATGTAATTCAATATCGTCAGGACAGTTATCGGACATTTCTTTTAACTCTGCAATACTTCCGATAGAATGCATATGTCCACACTCACATTCCCATACATTTAACGGTGTTCCCCAATAACGGTTACGGCTGATTCCCCAGTCCTGAACGTTTTCCAGCCAGTCACCGAAACGCCCTTTACCGATACTTTCCGGAATCCAGTTAATTGTATTGTTATTTCTGATCAAATCATCTTTTACCGCAGTCATCTTAATGAACCATGATTCGCGGGCATAGTAGATAAGTGGTGTGTCACAACGCCAGCAGTGTGGATAACTGTGTTCAAAATTCGGAGCGGAGAATAAAAGTCCTCTCTTTTCCAAATCTTCCAATACAAATGGATCTGCTTTTTTACAGAATACTCCCTTCCACGGAGTTTCCTCTGTCATCTCACCTTTTTCATCTACCAACTGAAGGAACGGTAAATCGTATTTACGTCCTACCTGAGCATCGTCCTCACCAAATGCAGGTGCAATATGAACAACACCTGTTCCGTCCGTAAGTGTAACATATGTGTCACAAGTAACATAATATGCCTTTTTATTTAATTCTACGAATGGGAATAACGGCTCATATTCTTTTCCTTCCAGTTCTTTTCCCATATAGCGTTCTACTACTTCCACGTCACCTTCCAGCACACTGTCAAGCAATGCTTCTGCCATATAATATGTGTATCCGTCATTTTTTACTTTCACATATGTTTCTTCCGGATTTACACAGAGTGCAACGTTTGAAGGAAGTGTCCACGGTGTTGTTGTCCATGCTAAAATATAAGCATCTTCATCTTTTACCTTAAATCTTACGATTGCCGATTTTTCTTTTACATCTTTATATCCCTGTGCAACCTCGTGGCTTGAAAGCGGAGTCCCGCAGCGCGGACAATATGGAACGATTTTGTATCCTTTATATAAAAGTCCTTTGTCCCAAATCTGTTTTAATGCCCACCACTCAGATTCAATAAAATTATTGTCGTATGTTACATATGGGTGTTCCATATCTGCCCAGAAACCGACTGTGGCAGAGAAATCTTCCCACATTCCTTTGTATTTCCAAACACTCTCTTTACAGTGAGAGATAAACGGCTCTAATCCGTACTCTTCAATCTGTTCTTTTCCGTCCAAACCTAAAAGTTTCTCCACTTCAAGTTCCACCGGAAGACCGTGTGTATCCCAGCCTGCTTTTCTTGGTACCATGTACCCTTTCATTGTACGGTATCTCGGAATCATATCCTTGATAACACGGGTAAGCACATGACCGATATGAGGTTTGCCGTTTGCTGTCGGCGGACCGTCATAGAATGTGTATGTCTCTCCTTCTTTGCGGTTTTCCATACTTTTTTTGAAAATGTCATTTTCTTCCCAAAATTTCTCGATTTTCTTTTCTCTGTCCACGAATTTCAAATCCGTTGATACTTTCTGATACATAATTTCCTCCTCTTATGATTAATTTATGCTCTTTGTAGATTCTGATAAAAAAATAAAACTCCCGTCCGTAATAGGACGAGAGTTACTAAACTGTCGTTTAACCACCTGTTACACCATACTTCCATATGCGTTCTTTTTAACGGTAGAAAACCGGCAGAACTTATACATCGCATCTCGCAATTTTCAGCATCTGCAACTCAGAAGTGATTTTCAAACAATCCCTACTCGCATCGGATTCTCACCGCCACCGACTCTCTTTGCCTTTTGAAAAAGTTCTACTCTCTTCGTCATTGTTTTTTTCATATCCTTTTTTATTATAGTAAGAAAACCCTTAAACTGTCAAGGATTTAATATTATCAGACTATACTGATTATAATATGGTGTTTTCGCTTGTTATGTGACACAATATATAAAATAATTATTTTTACTGTACATTTATAGGAGGGAGCGATTACATGGATAAGAAGATTATTACTATCGGACGACAATTTGGCAGCAATGGACGTATTATCGGTCGTGAACTGGCTAATCGCCTTGGAATCAACTGTTATGACAAGGGATTAATCAAACTCGCAGCTGAACATACGGACATTCCTTACGAACAGCTAAAACTGGTTGATGAAAAGAAAGAAAAACCGTGGCAGTATCAGGTGGACATTGACGACAATTTAGATAAACAATATCGTTATGGCCATATCGATGAAGTACTGTTTGATTTGCAGTCGAAAGTTATTCAGGACTTAGCGTCCAAAGAAAACTGTATCTTTGTGGGAAGATGTGCCGACTATGTTTTGAGAAATGAAAAACACTGCAAAAATATTTATCTTTTCGCCCCAACTGATTTTCGTGTCAAAACGGTCATGGAGCGTTACGGTATTCCGGAAAAGAAAGCCTGCACGTTGGTAAAAAAGGTGGATAAGGACCGCAGTTACTATTATAACTTTTATACCGACAAAGACTGGCACGATGCAAAGAGTTATCATCTTGCCATCGACACAAGTACTTTTACTTTAAAAGAAGTGGTGGACATCTTAGAACTCATCTACAATAACTTATAGCAAAAAAGGAACTTCACGGTTGTTCCGTTGAAGTTCCTTTTGTTTATGATCTGTTCCGTTTTCTTTTTTTTCTGCGAATTGTATTTAAAATGAGAAGAACGGTAAACCCGATAATCAGAAGTAGAATAACCGCGATAATCGTTTTCATCAGAAACGTATCACTCTTCTTTGTTTCAGGCTCTTTTTTTGTTTCCTTTTTCACTTCTTTTATCTTTGCCTTTGTCTCTCCCACAAATTGTCCTTCATAACAATAATTCACTTTATCTTTCTCATATTGCCGGCTCAGTTGATTAAACTCTATATTTTTCGGTAAAGTCACACAGGCTTCCCCGTCAATGTCGCTTACCTTATCTGATTTCTCGTTGGCAGAAATATTTACTTCCCGAAAATTATTAAAGGCGTAATCGCAAATTTTCTTTGTATCTTCAAAAGTATCTCTCCGCGACCTCATAATAACTGCCACGATTTCCATATCGCCCTGTTCCATAACCGTCACAAGTGTATTATAAGCTTTTTCCGTATAACCCGTTTTCCCGCCAATACAACGATTATCATGATATTTCCCATTCAAAAGCATTTTATGTTTCTGCTGAAAGATTCTCGGTTCACTTTCCATATTAGTCGGCGGAATCGTATACTGCAACGTCTGTACAATATCTAACAATTCCTGATGACTAAATGCCGCCCGCGCAATCAGCGCCATATCTCTTGCAGAAGTATAGTGCTGTTCGTCAAACATTCCGTTTGTATTAATAAAATGTGTATGTGTACAACCTAATTCTTTTGCCTTATCATTCATCATTTTAATGAAATTTTCGTGTGTGCCACCTACCGTTTCCCCGATAGCATAAGCCACTTCATTTGCTGAAGCAAGCATCAATGCGTGGAGCGCATCTTTCATGGTGATTTCTTCTCCTGCCTTCATGGCAATGTGGGCATATCCCGGTTCCAATGACTGAATACTTTCCTCCGAAAATTTCACCATATCTGTCATCTGTGAATTTTCAATGGCAACTAAGGCTGTCAATATTTTCGTAATGCTCGCCGGATATCTCTCCTCGTCAATTCCTTTTGCATACAGGATTGCTCCTGTCTTCATATCCATTACAATGGCGGAGTCTCCGTAGACCTGTGGTCCCTGCGGCCAGTTTTGTATTGCGTTACTCTCTATTGTTTTATTATAAGACGCCTGTATCTCCGCCTCTTTTGTCTGTTCAGGTGTCATCTGCTCCGTTGCCTGAACATATCCTCCACATTGAAAAATCAGAACCATGCTGAGCAAAATTCCAATTCCTCTTTTTATTCTATTTCTCATTTATTTTCCTCCGATATTTTTACACATACGATATCAGTATATATGAAATAGGGAGAAAAAACAATGTTTCCTTAATCTTCTATAATTTTGCCGTCTGTTGAGATAACGACAACTCTCCACGGAATAAACTTACCGCTCTTTTGCAAAGCGTTTTTCACCGCATTTTCAATACCGCCACAGCATGGAACTTCCATTCTGACAACCGTCACGCTTTTCAAATTATTGTTTGCAATAATCTCTGTCAGTTTCTCTGTATAGTTCCCCTCATCAAGTTTAGGGCAGCCTATAAGTGTAATTCTATTCTTGATAAATTCATTGTGAAAATTACCGTAAGCGTATGCCGTACAGTCTGCTGCCACAAGCAGGTTTGCATTATCAAAATATGGCGCATTTACAGGCACAAGTTTAATCTGTACAGGCCACTGTGAAAGTTGTCCTGCTCCATGTTCTTTTCTTCTTTTCGCCTCCATAACTGCCGCTTCATTGTAAGCAGGGGCCTCTCTCTCCTCAAATCGAATCGCATCAACCGGACAGGCAGGCAGACAATCGCCCAATCCGTCACAATAATCTTCCCGCATCAATTTCGCCTTTCCATCAACCATCTCGATTGCTCCCTCGCGACAGGCAGATGCACAGGCGCCGCAACCGTTACATTTTTCTTCATTAATTTTAATAATTTTTCTAATCATATATTTACCTCTCCTTTGACTTTCTGCCCATAGTATACTATACTAATCAGAACAAAACGGTTGTATATACAACAGAATTGAGGGTTTATGAAAGAATATTTGGCTGTTTTAAAAAAATCACAATTGTTTTCAGGCATACGGGAAAACGAAATTGAATTGATATTTGACTGCTTGAAAGCAAAACTGCGCACATACAAAAAGGGCGAATTTGTCTTTCGCCAAGGGGAATCTATTCATTATATTACTATCTTAGTCGAGGGGACGCTCCATATACAAAAAGATGACTTTTGGGGAAATCGAAGCATTGTAAATCAAATAAACGCAGGGGAAATGTTTGGCGAGGCCTATGCCGCACCCGGAAGTGAACCTCTATTAAACGATGTTATCGCCATCGAAGAAAGTAAGGTCATGTTTTTAGATATACAGAAAATCCTTACCGTCTGTTCCTCCGCCTGCACATTTCACTCACTATTGATACAGAATCTCTTTTACGCCATTTCTGCTAAAAACAGGGGACTTGTGCAGAAACTGGGACACATGTCAAAAAGAACAACAAAAGAAAAACTGCTTTCTTACCTTTCCGAACAGGCCAAAAAGCATAAAAGCGCTGCCTTTGATGTGCCTTTTAACCGCCAGCAGCTTGCAGATTTTCTCTCGGTGGATAGAAGCGCCATGTCCAATGAATTGTGTAAATTAAGAGATGAAGGATTATTGTCATTTTCAAGAAATCATTTTGTTCTTTTGGAGAAGGGGTAGATTGTCTCTTCTTCAATAATTATTATAGTTTAAGTACCATAAAAGAAGCCGATGCCACAGATTACCCATCTGTTTTGCATCGGCTTCCCTGCCTTATATCACTCTATCTTCTTTTCTTTGATAAAACAAACACAATGCCGACAAGTGATACTACTGCCGCTCCCGCTATCGGAAGAATAGGAGTTGTATCTCCTGTTTTTACAGGTTGTTTTGAACCGGAACCGTTCTGTCCGGCTCCTGACTGGCTCTGTCCCGGCTGACCTGAACCCTGGTTATTTGAACTGTCAGAGTCATCAGGATTCGTATCCGGTTTATTTGTTACTTTTTTGTATTTGAATACAAATTCATCATCTCTACCCGGTTTTCCGTCTAATCCTAATTTATCTTTACCTTCAGTATCTTTAATAAACAGATCTTTGTATCCTTTCATATCCGGTCCGGACACATATTCATATCCTTCAATTTTCTTTGGTCCAATATCCAACTGATTATACATACTGATACTATATGCTTTATTTACATCTGCAGGAGCAATTTCTTTTCCTGTTTCCGCATCTACAAATTTTTCTGTAATATCAATTAAATTTTCTTTGTTACACTGTGTAAAATCTGTTTCGTCCTGAATTGCTTCATTATTCACTTTTAATGTTACAAACGGATTTTCGAGGAAGTGAACCCCGTCCAATGCTACCTGAAGTTTGTATACTTTGTTTGTTCCTGCTAAACGAGGTGGTAATACCTCGATAGATAAACTATTGCTTCCTTCTTCTCCATAAACACCGTTACCGTTTGGTCCTGCGATTGCAACGAATCGCCATGTGCCGTCTCACTCAGGGACGTTATATACAGGCCAAATTACACCGCTTTCATCAATCGCACGTACTTTTGTTGTTTTTGGATTTAAGTTTGTTCCAGACAATTTTAACTTTGTCTTTAACTCACCTTCCTGCTTAGAAACCATAACCTCGATACTTGTCTGGTCACCGCTTTCTCCGACTTTATTATTTCCTGTAATAGTCATACCGCTTAGTGTCTGGGCTTTTTGATCTGCTCCCTTAGGCAGTACGGAAACAATCGCTCTTCTTGCAGGATTTCCGCCTACTCCTTCATATACAGGAGTTCCGTTTACTTCTATACTCAATAAGTATGATTGTGTTTTATCTGTTTTATTTTCCGGAACATTAAATGTTACTATAGGTTCTGCTCCCATCGTAATTTTAAGTCCTGCTTCATATTCCTGTGTTGTAACAGAATCTGATACTCTTGCAACAATCTCACCGTCTTTTAATTCGGCAAGACGAACACCTTTCAGTTTCGCAACTGCTGTTCCGCCTTTGTAATCAAATACATCTTTTTCATATTCGATGCGGTTTACACTTGGTTTAGATGTAATAATATAAGAAATCTCTTTTACTATAACACCGTCCATTGTTTTTAATGCGCCCTGCTCCAAATGTAATTGTGCTGATACACCCAGGCTTAATTTATGTTTCAGGTTAATGATTAACTGATTTCCGTCTGTTGTAACCTCATCACCTTCCTGTAAACAATATGTTCCTTCCGTAAATTCCTTGTCATCTACTTTTTTAACACCGTCTATATAAATTAATTTCTTTAATTCTTCACCGTTTTTTAATCCTAATTGGATTTCTTTTTCAAATGTAGTGACAATTGTATTATCATCTACTTGTGAAACATCTGTAATGTTAACTCTTTCCACTACGATATTTTTGTCCTGATAAACTTTAATTGTCTGCTGTGCTTCAATTACACCGTCCTTTATCGGACCTGCTTTGACTGTCCAAACGACTCTGTTTGTCTGAATTGAGTTTTTGCCAATTGTAAGAGTTGCTCCGTTTTCAGTCACATCTGCAGCACGAACTGTGCCTCTCTCCATGTCTGTTCCTTCAAGAACTCCTGTTGCCTCTGCACCCCAGTTAGCTGCCGTCAGATTTTCTCCTTCTACCTGAAGTTGAATTGTTCCACCCTTTGCAGCTAATTTATCCGGTGTTGCTTTCAAAGAAGTAATCTTTGCCTCTTCTCCGCCCGGATTTGTTTCCTGTTTTTTATCAACCGTAACAATACAGTTTTTTGCTTCTAACTCATTCTCACTTACAGCACAGTGAATACGATATGTTTTCTTTTCTGTGGTTGCATTTTCCGGTAAATAAATCTTAAATGCCTGGAAAAAGTCTGTATCCTCTACATTCATTACCTTAATATCACTTACTGCACCATCTTTAAAGACAGTTACTTTTAAGTTATTTTTAAGTAATTTTCCAGTTACAGTTAGTGAAACTTCTCCACCGTTATAATCCAATTCATTCTTATCCACATATGCAGTAGAAATAGCCGGTTTCTGCTCTGCCTCACCATTTCTCTTCACTTTGATTGTATACTTCTGTGTTCCGTCATATGCTTCACCGTTTACATGAGTAATCTCACCTTTTTTCAAAGTCAGTTTTAACTCCGCCGGTGTTGCTGTATATTCATCTTTATAATTTTTATGTACACGAAGAATCATCGATGTTGCCGATTTATCTGTTATTTTCAATTTCAGCACACCGTTTGTTGCTTTCTTTGCCATTCCTTCATTGTTAGGATATTCTGTATCAACTAAGGTAAACCCACAATCATCAAATGGAAGCCCATTTGTATCTGTTACATTTACCGTAAGACTTTTCTTATCTGCCTGTGGCCCTTCCGGGTCTGTTCCGCCTCCGATTTTCTGTGCAGTAAATTTAATGTCTTCTTTTCCTGTATATTCTTTTCCGTCAACCTTAACAACTTTTCCGTTTACCACTTCATATAAGTAACCATCGTTTGGCTTACAGAAATAGTCTCCAATTCTTTCCAGTTTCATTCGGTATTCACCGTTTACCAAGTCTTTTGCAGGATACTGAATCACGCCGTTTTTGTCTGAAACAGGTTTGGCAATCTCTGCTTCCCCTGCACTTGCATCAATGATGATAAACTGAAGTCCTTCAACAGCCTTTCCATTTTCATCTTTTACAATTGCACGGATATTTGATGTGTTTCCTGCTCCTTCTGCAAACGCCAAATCATCAATGGCTTTCTGAAGGTTTGCTGTTGCCTCCACAATCTGTTCTTTTGTTGCGGCTGTGTTATCTCTCACTTTTTTCACATTTGCGAGAACTGTCTGAAGGTTATTCCAACTATCAACAGTGTAATCTGACCTGTTGTATCCCTCTGCCTGTGTGATTAATTTATTTAATTCTGTCTTATCTTCCCCCGGTGTCTCAGAACCTGATGCAGACGCCTGTGTAATTTCCTTGTCCGCTTTCACATAACTTCCAAACTTATTGTCTGTATCTGTGATAGAAATTGTAAGTTTTCTCGCTGTGTCTCCCGTATTTGCCGGAATTGGAATCTGTATATTTCCTCCATTGCTTCCCGGACAGTCCACTGCTGTATGGTCAACAAGTTTTACGGGCATACCGTCTACTTTTGTTGAAATCTTATACCATACCTGCGATCCAAGATTTTCACCTCTAACGTTCACTTCTACATTTCCACCTTTACCGGAAATTTCTGTTTTCTGAACTTTTACTTCCCAAATCGTAGAAGTTGCCGCTTTCGCAGGGAACGAAACAAAACTTCCAACTACCAGTGCCAGTGTCAGCAGCCATGCCAATACTTTTTCTGTACGTTTCCGTATCATCTTAATTCTCCTTCCTTTTTTCTTCTCTACACGTAGTCGTGTGTATCCTTAGTAATTCTATTTTTTCTGATGAGAAAAGTCAATAAATTTTCTCACTTTTCTTATAAATAATTTATATATATCTCTATTTATTAATATTTCTATATAATTATAGATTTTTTCTATTCAATTCAACAAAAAATATCCCTTTAAACTATGCATTCTTTTGAAAAAATAGTTAAAAAGGGATATTTTATTATCTGTTATCTGTTTTTCTTCTTAAATAACTGTCCCCATACGAACATTAATGCTAAACCGCTTATGATTACAAGCGGGACAATTGGGGCTGTATCACCTGTTTTAACAGGTGTATGTACAGGTTTATTTTCCGGCCGGCTTCCATGTGTGTTTTGAGTATCGTCCTGATTTCCGTCCGGTTTGTTATCCGGTTTTTCTTCCGTCAAATTCACTAACACGGCATCTTTATATTTCATCTGATTTAAACGGTCAAAAGTTTCCTGACTGCGAACGAAAAGTTGTACATCTTTTTTGTGTCCTTCAAAACTGTTCTCTGCAATTTTTTCTACCGTATTCGGCAGTTCCACACTCTGCAGTTTATTTTCTGCAAATGCCTTTTCTCCAATAACCTGAAGTGTTTTTGGAAGTTGTACTTTTGTAATACCGTATCCTTTAAAGGCATTTTGTCCGATTTCCAAAACAGTTACTCCTTCTGGTGTCTTATCCGGTATAATCATCTCTTTATTTTCCTGAATAAGTGCAAGACCTTTTCTGCTTAGTCCTACAACTTTATTTCCTTCAAAGATAAAACACTCGCTGTCCCACTGTGCCTGTAAAACAATACGATGAGATTTTGATTCCGGAAAATCTAAATGGTTTACGTTTTCTGTGTAACATACAACTACATGGTCATTATTTGTTCCCGCATTTGCCTCAAACGCATCATCTGCTAATGTTTTTAATGATTTTGGCAATTTTACGCTCTCCAAGTATCCTTCTTTAAATGCACATGAACCAATAGATTCGATACCTTCCTGTAATACAAGTTTTTTCAGTGTGATTGCTTTAAATGTTCCCTCAAAGGCAGAATCTCCAATTTCTTTTACATTTCCCGGAATGGTTAATTCTTTCAGGTGATGTAAATGGAATGCTTTTCTTCCAATTTTAGTTACGGATTTTGGAATATAAAGACTGGACAGTCTTGCACCGGCAAATGCCATATCACCGATTTCCGTAACCGTTTCAGGTATTTCCACTTTCTCTAATCTGATATTCATTGAGAATAACCCTTGAGATATTGATTTTAAACCTTTCGGAAGTCTAATCTTTGTAATGTTGTTTTCTGAAAACGCTCCGCTTTGCAAGTCAGTTGCACTGTCGGGAAGAATGACCTCCTCCAGTTTATTTCCGTGAAAGCAATGTAAACCAACTGTTTTTAACTGATTCGGGAAATCCACTTTTTTAAAGTTATTATATTCAAATGCTTTTTCTCCCAGTACGGTAACCGTTTCAGGTATTTTTACCGTCTTCATTCCATTCGGTGAAATAACACCGTCTTTTAACTGCTCAACTTCGTTGTCCGGAATTTTAAATGCACCGTTGTCAATAATTGTGATTTCTTCTTTTGTTTCCGGATTGATTTCCGGCAGAACCAATTCTTTATTTTCCAAACGTGTCTGATTTCCTTTCGCAGACCAGCCTTTTAATTTGTTTCCCTCAAAAATGAAATCATCATAATTCCAACCTGTTCCAACTAAATTATTGTAAACAGTCTGATGATAAGCAGACTGTGCCACAAATTTATCGTGATTTTCCAGTTGCTCCTTATTTGTTACATAAAGGGTTACTTTTCCTCCGTTGTCTCTAAACGCATCTTTATTTAATTCTGTTACTGTCGACGGGAGATTCACTTCTTTTACTAAAGAGTAGCGGAATGCCCACCGTCCAATACTCTCAAGTCCTTCAGGCAGAACAATTTCTTTCAATGCCCTATGATCCTGTGTCTGTGCAAATGCTGAACTGTCAATCACTTTAACACCTTTTGGGATAACCACTTTTGAGAAATTATTTCCCGCAAATGCATTGCTTCCGATTTTTGTAATTCCTTCCGGCAATGTAATTTCAGTAAATTTTTCTGCTGAAATCTGTCCCGAACAACTAAACATTCCCGCCGGTATTTCCGTAATATTTTTTGGGAATTTAACCGTTTCCACTGTAAAGTTTGATGCAAAAATACCTGTTCCCAATTCTTTAATACTGTCCGGCAAAACAATATGAACCAGATTATTTTGTCTAAATGCTCCACTGTCAATTTCCGTCAGTGTTTCAGGAAATACCACTTTTGTCAAGCCGCTGTCTGCAAAGACGTTCTTTCCGATTCTTTCTAAATTTTTTGGTAAAACAACCGTATTGAACTTCTCTTCTTTCGTGGCAAACAGACTATATGAAGAAGTTGCATCTTTCAATCCCGTTATTGCCTGTCCCTGCAGGTTTTTATCCGGTAAAACTAATTCCGGATTACTCTTTCTCTTCGCAATTCCCGATGCGGAAAGTCCTGTGATTACCGTCCCCTCATAAGTAAAATCATTTTCATTCCATGGTTTCAACTCTTCAGGCATCGCACCTACAATTAATTTCTGTACCCATGATTTTGTTCCGCTTGTGCCTACTCCTGAACCTACGCCTTCCGTATGTGTAATATAAGATTCTTTCTTCAAATCAGCATTGTCGGTATACATATATACCACTCCGCCTTTTTTATAATTTGCATTTGGTGCATTTTCCGCTACCGGTTCCATACCTGTACACTGGAAAAATACAGAATTTGTTACTTTCTCTGTTCTGTCCGGTAATCTTACTGCACGGATTTTATTTTGAGCAAATGACATATTATCTAAATTTAATTTAAAATCACAGGTTTGTGGAAAATCTACTGTTGTAATCTGATTTGTGGCAAAAGCCTGTGAAGCAATCTGCCAAATCGTATGTGACATAGAAACCGTACTCAACTTATTTCCTTTAAAAGCATTATTTCCTACATAGATAACCCCTTCCGGCAAGTCTACGGAAGTCAGTAAATTTCCTGAAAAAGCATTACTTAAAATAATAAAATTACCTCTTTTTGTCACACCCTCTGCTGCATCATTGCCATGATAATCCGTCATAACTCCTTCCGGGAATATAACCGATTCAATTCCTTTCTTCTGGAATGCCCTTTCCCCGATTCCTATAATTGTATTTCCTTCCGTATCTTTCTTCGGAATAACTACATTTTTATTTAACTCCAGTTTTGCCTCTCCATATTCAGATAGACCTATAATGCCTGTTCCCTCAATCACCATCACATCTTCCGTGTCATGTGCAGGATATAATTTCTGAGAAATTTTACTGTATGTAAAATCATATGCGTCCCATTCCGTATCGTTTTTGTCAATTTTCAAAACATACTCGTGGTAATCCGATGCCGGAAAGTTTTCCTTATCAGAATATTGTTTCTTATTGACATATACCTTTGTTTTCACTGCCTGCGTATCGTCCGAATACTCTTTTTCAAAAACTTTATCGCTTAAGGCTTTTACCGTAGACGGTAATTCTACTTCAGCAATTACTTTGTTGCGGAATGCTCTTTTTCCGATTTTTTCTAATCCCTCCGAAAGTGTTAATGTACATTCTTCTTTCAAATAGTTCTTCGTTGAAAATGCAAAATCACCAATTTCTTTTACGGTAGACGGGATAACAATATCTTTAATATTATTTCCGGCAAATGCGTTATTTCCAATTTTTGTAATACCCTCAGGAATATTTAATTTTGTCAAATTTGTCATATATTCCTGTGCCGTACTACAGCCGAATGCTCCCGCCGGAATTTCTTTTAGTCCTTTTGAAAGAATGATTACTTCCAGTTTTGGGTTTGAGCCAAACGCTCCTCCGCCAAGTATTGTAACACTATCCGGTAAAATCACACTTGTCAGTTCATTCATCTGGAATGCTGCCATACCGATTTCTTTCAACGTGGAAGGAAACTCTTCCACTCTTTTCAGACCGCTGTTTGCAAACGCTCTGTTTCCAATCTTCTCCAAATACATTGGCAGAGAAACACTGTCAATTTTCTCCTCTGCTGTTGCAAAAATTCCAACCGTTTGTGTCGTTCCCGCAATTTCCGTAATTGGTTGTCCTGCCTTATTCTTGTCCGGCAGAACTAAATTTTTATTTATTTTTCTTTTCTCAATTCCTTTTGCAGATAGCCCTGTAATCGTTGTTCCTTCAATTGTAAAATCATCTGCATTCCATTCTTTTTCCCCTTGAGGAAGATTTCCTACAATCAATCTTTGGTGCCATGATTTTTGGGATTCTGCTGTTCTCTCAATATGATGGATTCTCTCCATATTGGCTAAATTAGGATTGTCCGTATACATATGGACAACTCCGCCCATCTGCTTTTCTTTATCTGGCGCTTCCTCAGGACATTCTTCCATACCCGGATTCCAATAAAATGCCTTCTTTTCCACAACCTCCATATAGTCAGGAAGTCTTACGGATTTAATGTTATTATGTGCAAATGCAAAAGCATGTATCTGTGCCTGAAAATCACAGGTTTTAGGAAATCCTACCGTACTCAGTTTATTGTAGGCAAAACATGAATTCTCAATCCACCAAATTGTGCTTGGAAGACTTACCTTTGTCAACTGATTGTTTTTAAATGCGGACGGCATTACCGCAATAACTCCCTTTGGAAGATAAACACTTGTCAGATTATTTTTCTCAAATGCTCCCGTACCGATAATAAAGTTACCTCTTTTTGTAACCACGTTTGTTACGGTGTCATCATAATCTACCATCATTCCTTCCGGAAATTTAACACTTGTAACTCCTTTTCCTTTAAAAGCATACTCTGCTACTCCGACTAATGTTTCTCCCTTGTCATTTACAGACGGCAAAACAAGGTTCTTATTTGTTTCAAATTTCTTCGCACCACTTTCAGAAAATCCCGCAATGGCTGGTCCTTCAATTACAAACTGCCGTGTATAATCACAGCCGTTTAATGTCTGTTTCAATGTGGTGTAAGTAAAATCTTCTACAGTCCATTTGTCCGTGCTTTCCTCCTGCACATTTTCCTTTACCTCAGTTTCTTTTACCTCAACTTCCGCCTCAGGTTTAATTTCTTCTGTCTGTTCATTGGCAGTTTTCTCCGGAATTTCTCCGGCGAATGATGTTGTTGACATGGAAATGACCAATACAAATACCAAAATCACAGACAGAATTTGCTTGATTTTTTTCTTTTTCATTTTTTTCCTCCTCATACTCACTTATTTGGTATCCGTCTTAACACCTATATCTACCATAGCATATAGCATATTTCCCCACAAATTAATAATCTCCATATATCATCGTGATATATAGAGATTATCTATTTATGGCAATTCTACATGCAGCCAAGCCTCATATATTTCATTTTTTAATGCTTTTTCTTCCCGAATAACGGGTAAACAACACCTGCAGTTTCCCGTTTTTTCTCTCTTTAGTAAACCGACCTCTAAATTCTCTTTGGAAACAAAAAGAGTTTCTTCCCCCGCAGAGAATAATTGGGGACTGATTAAGTACACCGCCGCAATTACGTCCCAATTATAAAATCCCTTTATACCATAGTCTTCTTCATTATACTTAAACCAGTAATCTGTTTTTTCCCGAATATACTTTGCCGCTTTATTCTCCGTCTGAAACAGTCTTTCCTTATACTCCTCTTTCGTAAACAATACTTTTAAACAATTATTGCCCGTAATAATGGAAACTTTTTTTCCTTTCGTCAAAACCGTCCACGTCGCATAAGCGTCACAGGAAAAGTTTAATTCATTCATAACCTTTTTCTCGAAAACAAGCGGTTCTGTAATTCCACCCATTAACACAATCTCTTTTACTTTTTCAAAGAAATGTGAATCCTTCTCATACGCTCCGCAAAGATTTGTCAGTGAACCTGTAGCGAGAATACTCAGTTCTCCTGCGTAACGATTTGCCATTTCCACTAGATAATCTGCCGCCTCACTTTCATACTCTCCTGCTTTTGCACCGCCTTTTTTGACCGGAATTTCCATTCTTCCCAAATCTTTTAACATCTTTTTTGTTGTGTTATAAACGACTTCCAACTCATTATTTCCATAAGTTGTTGTAATACCATGTATTTTAGCCTCCCTACAACCAAGAAGATATAATAATGCCAATCCATCATCTACATCACAATTTTCTACTCCAAATGTATTGTCACAATCAAATATGACTTGTTTCATCTTCCTTTTCCCCCTTTTTGAACCAACTGATTTCTTCCTGATTGAATACAATTCCAACCATATCTCCTTTCTCTGATTTGCCGTTCATTATCTGACTTTTCAGCATATGCTTTCCTGCCTGTATGCTTATTTCCTGTATTTCTCCCATAAATGTACAGTCCGCCACCTGATAATTTCCATTCTTCGTAATTGAAACAGAAGAAGGGCGAATCATCGCTTCATATTCCCCGTTTGGCAAATCTATATCCCTCTCAAATAAATCACTGATAAACCTGCCGTTTTCCACCGTTCCGCTTATATAATTTACCTCCCCGAAATATTCTGCCACATTCTTCGAGGAAGGATAGCAGAATATTTCCTTTGGCGGAGCATACTGTAAAATCTTTCCTTCACTCATCAGGGCAATCCTGTCGGAAATCTGCAGCGCCTCCCTCTTGTCGTGAGTTACCAGAATGGTTGTTATCTTCCATTCTTCATGCAGCCGTTTTACAAGACTTCTCATTTCCGCCCTGAGATTTTCGTCCAATCCCGAAAAAGCCTCATCTAAGAGCAACACTTTCGGGTTTGCCGCCAATGCCCTTGCAATTGCCACTCTCTGCATCTGCCCTCCCGACATTTCTCTCATTTTACGCTTTTCAAATCCTTCCAACTGCACATTCTCCAGCAGTTTTTTGACCGTTTCTTTCTGCACTTTTTTAGGGATTTTTTGCAATTCCATTGGAAACATAATGTTTTTTTCCACAGTCATATGGGGAAACAGCCTTAAATCCTGAAAAACGATTACCGTACCTCTCTTTTCCGGCGGCACATTCATAACAGATTTTCCCTGAATGTGGATATTCCCCTGCTTCACTTCCAAAAAACCGGCGATACATTTCAGCAAAGTTGTCTTTCCACAGCCCGACTCTCCCAAAAGAGAAATAAATTCTCCTTCTTTTATATCTAATGTAATTCCATGCAAAATCTCTTTTTTCTGTAAAGTTACTCTTAAATTTTTTATTGTTAAACTCATGTCTCTATCCTCTTCATCAATTAACCGTAAAATTCCCCTCCGCTGTTTTTTGTCCAACGTCTTCCAATCATTTCAAACACGGTAAAAACAAGCAGGGTTACTCCGAGAAAAATCACACTGTAAATGCTCGCAATATTTCGGTTTCCGCTCTGTAAATAGGGAACCATTACAACCGTAAATGTCTTTACATTTCCCCCGCCGATAATCAGTGTAAGAAAATACTGGCTGAAAGATATAATGTAGGACATACTGACTGCCGACAGAATCACCGGCACAAGCAGCGGCAGTGTTGTTTTATAAAACGCTTTAAACGGAGACGCACCCAGCACTCTCGCCTGCTCTTCCAAACGGTTTCCCACCGCCCTCGTCCCGTCCATAAGAAGATGTACCGCGTAAGGCAGTGAACAGATTAAATGTGCAATAATTACACCCAAAACGGTGTTATTCAGCCCAAGTTTAATAAAGGTAATCTGAATTCCCATGGCAAACACCGTTCCCGGAATCATAAATGGAAGAATGGAGAGAAAATAAATTATCTTCTTCCCGAAAAAATCGTAAAATACAATTGCTCTTGCAGTCATTAATCCGATGACTGCAGAGAAAAATGCAACCACACTTGAAATAAAAATACTGGAAGAGAACACGCTGGCTAATTCTTCTTTTCTTCCAATTACTTCCTTTATTGCACGAAGCGAAAATACCTGCGGAATAAAATCAGGCCACGCCCATCTTTCCGTAAATATCCAAATCAGCAGTGTCCCAATGGGAAGAAGGATAACAGTCACCATTATAATAAAAATACAGTTTTCTAAAATGAATTTTCTTTTTTTCATGACTGTTTTTTCCTCCATTCTCTCATATTTTTCTGCATCAGTAAAAAGTAAAGCACTGCACTGAGTAAAGAAATAAGAATAATGATTCCATTTAACGCCATTGCGTAAGGCCGGTTTCTAAGGTCGGGGTGAATATACTGCTGATATGCCAAAATCGGAAGTGCCTTTGGCAGAGTTGCCCCGAGCAGAAGGGGAAGTTCATACGCTCCCAATGCAAATACAAATATAATCAAAAATCCACCGGCAATGGTATTTTTACAGAGAGGCAATGTAATTTTCCAGAGGACCGTCCACTTTCCCGCACCGAGATTGGTTGCCGCCTCTCCCAAACCTCCCTGTATGTTTGCCATAAGCGCGATGACAAAATAGAGGATAAACGGAATTTCTTTCCAAATATACGCTAAAATAATACCGATTCCCTTTGTGTCATAAATGAACATCGGAAACTGCTGCTGCTCCGTAATCCAGCCGAAGGCATACGCCATTCTCGCCAATATGCCGTTTTGTGAAAAAACATTGACGACAAACAGGGCAACGATAACATGGGGAACAATAATCGGCAGTTGAATTACGCGGAGTGCCTTTCCCTTTGTCTTTCCGATTTTCACACAGACATAGCAAAGAAGAACTCCCCCGACTGTCGCAATTCCTGCGGAAAGAAAAGCGATTCTGATACTGTATAAAACCGACTTAAGCATATCCGGTCTTATTAAAATTTCTTTATAATATCGCAATGTAGGTTCTCTCAATTCAAAAGCAGGAATCACTCCAAAACTTTGAGTAATTCCTGTAATTAACCCTATCATAAATAGTACGGTAAGCACAATCTGAGGAACCAAAAGTAAATACGGTACCCATTTTTTCATATTATTTTCCCACAACTTCCTCTGCCCAGATTTCTTCGATAATCGGCACTAATTCGGCAGGCATTTCCGGAAGACGTTTTGATAATAATTCGTCCTGCGGAATTATTCCTTTTCCTAAGTCAACAGATGCAAATGTTTCTTTCTGTTCTTCTGAAAGTTTTGTATTGTCAAGAACAGGAATAACTTTTAATTTATCATAACGGTCTGCCTGCACTTCAGGGGAAAGCATTTCATTGATTGCAACAATGGCACCCGCTTTGTTGCCCGAGTTTTTCGCAATCGCCATAAAGTTTGTATTTCCGATTGTTCCTTTGTCAAACTGGAATGACTGCACTGTTTCCGGATATGACCCGTCCGCAATCTTAAGTGCCGCATCATAAGCGCCGTATGTCATAAAAAGATTCACTTCTCCGTCAGAGAACATTTTGTCCAAAGTTGTGGAAGATTCAGGGAATGTTTTTCCTTTGTTCCACAAATATGGATTTAATTCTCTTAAATATTCCATTGCAGGAGCAACCGCTTTTCTGACTGTTTCTTTGTCCGGTTTCATTGTTAAAAACTGTTCATATCCGCAGATTTCATAAATAATGTTTCTGACAAATGCACTGCCCGTAAAATCGGGAAGTGCAGGGTAAGTTACTTTTCCCGGATATTTTTTTACAAATTCTTTTAATTTTTCGGCACTTGTCGGAACATCTTCAACGACTGCTTTATCAGCAAGCATAACCATCTGTGCCTTTCCGTAAGGGGCTTCATATCCCTCGATTTCATATGCAAAATCAAGAGTTACATCTTCACTCTTTGAATCCACATATTTTTGGAAATTCGGAAGTTTTCCGGTAAACGGACCATAAAGCATCTTATTCTCTTTTGCAGACTGGAAATTTTCACCGTTGATCCAAATCATATCAATGCTTCCATCTGTTTCACCTGCCTGTATCTCCCCCGATAACTGACTTAACACCTGGTCAATATCCATCGGAACACGTTTCATTGTAATGTCGTATTTTTCTTTCATGCGAGATGCAAATTCATTGTCCAGCCATTCATTTAACTTCTCATCACCGCCCCAGCCATAAAAAGTTACTGTTGTTCCCTTTGCCTCTTCCTTCATTTCATCAAATGACATTTTCTCAATGTTACTTTCCTGCTTCTTTTCTTTCTTTGACTCTTCACCTTTACACCCAATGAGTGAAAAAGACATGGCGAGTGCCAAAAGTCCTGCTAAAATTCTCTTTTTCATTTTCCTTTCCTCTCTTTCGTTACCTTACATCTTTATACAATTCGGAAATGATTTCTATGTTCACTCCGTCCCTGTACATTTTACGAAGACGGTTCATCTTCCACATTAACTGTAATTTGGAAATTGTTCCCTTTGGAAACCTCCTTTCTGAAGTATAAATTCTTTTTCGGGTCATACCCAATTTTATTTTCCTTTCCTTTAAGTTTAAAGAAAATTGATAATCCTCCATAATCGGAAGATTTGGAAACATACCCGCTTCAAAAAATAAATCCCTGTCAATAAAAATTCCCTGATCTCCAAACATTACCTTTCTGTTTTTTACCCGATGATTTGATATAACACGGCAGGTAAACATAAAAAAGTTTTGTGAATGAAATGCAATTCCAAAACAGCCTGCCCTATATTTTCTCATCACTCTCCTGATTTCTTCTAACGGATTCTCGGGAAGTTCACTGTCACAGTGAAGGAAAAACAATACATCTCCGCTGCTCGCCTTCGCACCTGCATTCATCTGCTCCGCCCTTCCCTTTTTCGTATGCAATACCTGATATTCACTGTCAATTAACTGTAACGTCCCATCTGTACTTCCCCCGTCCACAAAAATAATTTCACATTTTTTCTTTAATGGTTCTAACTGCCTTTGCAGATGCCGAATTGTTTTTTCCTCATTGTAAGTGGGAATAATAACAGATATGCGAAACTGCTCCCAAACATAATTTTCCGTTTTTGTGGAGAAATGTTTCCCCACCTTTCTCATTCTGTTCCTATACGCTTTCAAATCCTCCGGTGTATCCATATCTTCTAATGTTGCCGTATAACCTACCCTCACACTTTTCTCATGTAATTGTTTCAGTGTCTCGGCAAAAACATTTTTATGCCCGTATGTGTCAAGCCCAAACACTTCTTTTCTCGGCTTTTTCATTCCCACAAGATAGTATCCGCCATCTCCTGTTCTCCCAAAGACAACGTCCTTTTTCTCCAAAACGGAAAACGCTCTCTCAATATATTCTTTCCTGATTTCCGGTATATCCGTCCCCATAAGAACGCAAGATGTGTAACCGCAAGAAAATACTTTTTCAAACGCCTGATACATTCTCTCACCCAGACCTTCTCCCTGTTGGTGAAAATATTTCTTTTCAGTCCCAAGCAGAGACTGTAACTGCCGTTTCGCTTCTTTTTCATGAGGCGTATAACAGACAAAAATATCCGCCTTTACCCTGCCACACTCCCGTCTCATGTCCTTTAGAAAACATTCATGCAGTTTAGCGCACTGTTTCGGGGTAAAACGGGGCATCATTCTTGTTTTCGTCTGACCGGGAATAGGTGCTTTTGTAAAGATAATAACTGCTTTTTTCATCATTTTTTCCTCTGCCTGTCCATGTATATTTTTCTAATCATCATCACCAAAATAGATAAAGCAAATAAAATCATCAATCCCGACACAAGCAGTTTTGCACCTCCCGTAAGCATTCCTCCTACATAGGAATAAACAATTGTTGCAGGCAGTTGTCCGATTCCCGTGGCAATCATAAACGAACCAAAAGACATAGATGTAAGCCCTGCCGCATAACTGACGATATCAAAAGAAATAAATGGAAGAAGACGGCAAATTAAAATCGTATTCTTCCCGTATTTCTCAAAAAACGCATCAATTTGTGCAATCCCTGCTTTACTTGTCAGTTTTTCCGCAATATCCCTTCCCAAGACTCTCGCAATGAAAAAACAGAGCGCTGCCCCCGCCATTGCACTTGTCCAGGAAAGAATTGCCCCTTTCCACCAGCCAAATAAACTTGCATTGGCAAAAGTAATTAAAAATGCCGGAAGCGGTGCGGCTACAGACTGAAAAATCATTAACCCGAAGGAAATCATTCCCGCATATATTCCATAAGAGGCAACAAATTCTTTCACAACCGTGAAATCTCCGCTGGCAAACATACGAAATACTTCTTTCATTGTATCTCTGATTGGCGTAATGGTGTAACAGCCTACAATACAAACTGCCAGTACAACCAGTACTCCTATTTTCTTCATGGTGTTTTTTTTCATCTTAACTTTCTTCCCTCCAGTATTTCATCTTCATTCGATTAACAATAGATTTTGCCGTGTCCGGTTTTTCTTCCCTGCTCAATATCTTCACAAGCAGATTGTCCGTATCCGTATATCCCTTCCTCGCAAAATTTCCCGAACAAGAGGCACAGTATGTATATACTTTCCCACTTTTTCGTATATTTTCTACCATGTTATCCACCAAATCCGGCTCGTTTTTTCCCGCACACCCGCCAAGCCCACAACACTGAGCATCTTGAATAACATTGGGGGGTTCCGTAAGAAACACCTTTATCTCTTCCAAAAGCGTCTGCTTTTCTCTGTCGGGACACGGAGGAAAAACATTGATTTTTCCTTCAATTTTCTCTCCCCAGCCAAACTCTTTTAACTTTTCATAGATACTGACCACTTTTACTTTCAATCGGCTTTTTAAAAAGAAATAACAATTCGGACAAAGCATAATGACTTCCTCTACACCTTCCCGACATAGTTTTTGTTCTATTTCTGCTATAATTCTTTCTTCCTGCTCCTTTAGCCCAAGTTCCGCTATAGGTTTTCCACAACAGTCGAATACAACTCCTATCCCTTTCTCTTTTTGTAGTTTTTCTATAAGA
This sequence comes from Faecalimonas hominis, assembly GCF_054660755.1. Lineage (NCBI taxonomy): Bacteria > Bacillati > Bacillota > Clostridia > Lachnospirales > Lachnospiraceae > Faecalimonas > Faecalimonas hominis. The sequence continues at coordinate 36,743 of NZ_BAAHSH010000023.1, read as the reverse complement.
TATTTTGTTGTTGCAGGATAAAAAGAAGGAAAATTACAGCCGGTAAACAACACACTTTTTACTGTCGCATTCTGATAATTCCGAAACAGATAATCCTTCTTTTCTTTTATCAGCATAGCGTACCCTTTTTCTTTCACTTTTCCCTGATTTTCTTTTACCTGTTTCTGACGCATACGAAGAATTATTTCCCTGCCATCTATATTTTGGGGACACACTTCCGTACATTTTCCACAGAGAAAACAGTGATAAATAAGGTCTTCCCTTTCTTCAATTTGTCCAATATCCAATTTATATTTTTCCAAAAAACTACAGTGCTTTCGACAAAGACCGCAGTGTATACAATCTTCTTTACTCTTCATTCGTATCCTCCCCTATATAACGTTTTTTCAGGAAAAATCCCACACCCACAACGATAACTGCAAGTAAAACTGCTATTCCGATATAAAGCACCCTGTTTTCACTGTTTGTCAAACCTGCTGTTCCAACCGTATACATCGCTGTTCCCGGAAGCATAAAAAGAAAAGAGCCGATTGTATATGTACTGAACTTTATATCCGTTATTCCATAAGCAAAATTTTGAAGGTTGTATGGGAAAATCGGAACCAGCCTTGTTATCATCAAAATAAACAACTCATTTTTCCCTGAAGTATCGAAAAGCCATTTTTTTAAATATTTATTTTTAATAACGAGAGGTTTAACGCTTTCTTTTAAAAAATATCTGCCTACAACAAATGCCAAAACCGCACCTATGGTTGTCGCAACAGAACAACAGATTGTCCCTAAAACCGAACCGAACAAAAGTCCTGCCAAAATAGCAAAAGTAACACCGGGAAGCGCCAAAACCACACAGCCGACAACAGTAAATACAATGTAAAGCAAAACTGCCACGGCCAGATTCTTTTTCACCATTGCCTTTAGAAAAGACAGATTATCTATATCTCCAATATACGATGACCAGCCGAAAATCTGATTTAAAATAACTATCAGCACAATTATTCCAATAAATATCCAAATTTTTTTATTCTTCATCTTTTTTCCTTTACAACTCATACCGTCTGCTGATTTCCTCTAAAAAATCATCAGAAAGATACCTGTTAAGTTTTCCCCATGTTTCTTCATTTTTTATGAGTTTATCCCCACTTTGATACTGTATCCACGCCATTGCACACCATGTTATCCCACGCAGGCAGTTAATAGGAAGAAATAACTTTAATCTTTCCTCCAAATTTCCCACTTCAATGCGATTTCCAACCTGTTTTTTATATTCCTCTACAAAGTCGTCCATTTCCTGCTCAGATAAAATAACGTCCGTTTTCCAAAAAGTCGTTGTCGGTGCTAAAAAATGTCCCAAATCCTGTGCCATATCACCCAAAAGTGCTTTTTCCCAGTCTACAAGATAATTGTCTTCCCCTTCCCCGTTAATAAGAAAATTTCCCGAATTCAACTCCGTATTGATACAGCATACCTGCCCTTCATATACCTCCGCTGTGGCAAGTTTGCTCTCGCCTCTCTCCAGCATTTTTCGTATTTTTGTCTTCTTCCTTTCCTCCCCGAGAGGCGAACTATTATACACTTCTATCATCTCGTGACACTCGTCCAAAATGGCGCGTAAGCAATTCTTTGGCGAAAGGAGAATACTATCTTTTTCAATTGGAACAGAATGTATATCCGCCAGACATTCCGCCGCCAATTTCATGTCCGTATGATAATTCAGCGGTCTCCCCTCCAAAAATTCCATAACCATTATTCCATATTCTATATCCGTTTTTTCATCATCTGCAAAAATCGGACGCGGTGTTCTTTTACTGTTTTGAAGAAGTTTTAATGTTTCATATTCATACAAAATCTGATTATCCAAATGTATCTGACTTCCCGTATTAACCCGTAAAACAAGTTTTTCCTTCGTCTTCGGGTGGTAAAACCAATAATTTACATTGTATTCGCCCTGTCCGAGCAAATGTAATTCCAACTTCTTATCTTCCGATGAAATCCCCAATGCCTCGCAAAACCGCCGGCTTTGCACATAGCGTTGTACCTTCTTCTGCATCTTCCTTACCTCCCTCTATTTCAGGGAAAAGTTCCCTGTGTATCTCTTCCACATCTTTTTTGCAGTCGACTCCCTCCACAATTTCTTCGTAGTCCGTAAACGGAACATTCGGGTCAGCCGGCTTTCTCTCCTGCGGTTTAATCTGTCTCGGATATGGTTTAAGTATTTCTATTTTATAAGACATGGCGTTCTTGCCGTAATCCACGATTTCTTTTGTCTTAAAGTTTGTTTCCACCTGTGAAAATACACTGTCGATAATTTTATCCATCTGTGAAAAATTTGCTTCTTTTAATTTGGCAAGCATTTTACTGATTACTTCCTGCTGCCTGCTGCCCCTCTTCATATCTCCGCCCTCTGTCACACGAATTCGACAGTAACCTGTCGCCTGCACCCCGTCCAACAGTTGATTACCCGCTGCAGTCACCTGTTTCGGCTGTTTTCCCATAAGTTCCGCAATTCCCTGTGCATAACCGTTAATATGGGGAATTTCGTCCGGCTGCACATTTATCTCAATGCCGCCTAGAATATCAATGGTGTCTGCCATTGCCTTGAAATTAACGGAAACATATTTCTCAATATCCAACCGCAAAGTCTCATTTAAAACGGAAATTGCTTTTTCCGGACCGCCTTTCGCGTAAGCGTCCTTCATCTTAATCTCTTTTCCATTATTCTCCATCATCGTATTTCCATAAACAGAAAACAACTTTACTTCTTTCGTGTCTTTGTTCAGACTTACCACATACACTGCATCACTGTCCACAACGGAATCCGCAGGACTTATCACGTTTACCCCAAACAATGCCACGTTCAGATAATTATCCCCAAGTTCTTTATCCACCTCTTTGGAAATGTTCAATTTGACCGTATCCACTTTCCCTTTTTTAATTTTGGAAAGTTTACTTCCGGCGTACACTCCTATTCCCACAACCAGTGCAAGAATAACTGCGATACTTCCGATAATAATTTTTTTCTTCTTATTTTTCGTTTCTTCCATCTTCTCTTCTCCTCCAATACTTTTTATCCCAACTCCATCTTTCTACAAGCCGTCTTGGAAATTTTTCATAATGCTTTCCAAATTCAAAGGCTATACATTTGACGCTGCTTAGTAAAAACAATCTTGGCAGCAAATCTGCCCTTTTTTTCTTCAACAGATAAACTGCCGTATTTTTTACGAGGCGTATTCCCTCTTTTTCCGAGGACAGCCTCTTAAAAATCTTCTCATACTGTCGATGAACGACCCCAATATCAAAATTTCTTTCCCACTGAGTTCTGTATCTGTAATGGTGTGAATGAAATACTTTCGCCTCCGCACAATAAATCACATCTGCTCCGCACAATAGTGCCTTTGCCGCAAAAACGCTGTCCTCACTGAGCAAAATATTCCTCTCAAATCCACCGATTTTTTCATACCGGTCTCTTCTGTAGGCGGCACACACATTGGAAGTAAAACAATCCTTAATCCCTCCGCCTTTTAATTTTTTTCCTGTTTTTCTCTCAGTGGACGGCGGATAATTAAAGTACCTGCCGTACTTCTCTATTTTATCGCTTGTCCTAAAGGGAATCTGTCTCGCATACGCCACCGCATTCTTTTCTTCTTTTATACAATTTATTAATCTCTCTGCCAATCGGTTATCCACAGGAACTGCGTCCTGCACAAGAAAGAGAAAATAGTCCGCATCACTTGTTTTCGTCCAATCATGCCTTGTACCGCCGTGATTAAATTTTTCCTTTGGGATACGCCTTATTTCCACTTTTTCCTCATTTTCAAACCACTTTTCTACCATTTCTCCGTTCCATGTGGAATCTACTGATAAAACAAGAGTTATTTTTCGAATGTCCACTGTCTGTTTTAACAACCGAATAACACAGTTTTTCAGACGTTTGTCCGGTTTCCAGACAGGAATCATTACATCTGCTATACACATATTCTTCTTCCTCTGTTACAATAATACTAATTTTAATTGAAAAGGAACACTACGATGAAACTTAATATTATTATTCCAAACTATAACGGCAGACATTTTCTCTCTGCCTGTTTACATTCTCTAACAAAACAATCCTTTACGGATTTTGATATTACGGTTGTGGATAACGGTTCTTCTGATGACAGCCTTCGCTGGTTATCTGAACACTATCCTTATGTACATACAATCCCTTTATGCAAAAACACCGGATTTTCCTCCGCTGTCAATATGGGGATCCTCCGCACAAAAAGTCCGTATGTTATGGTTTTAAATAATGATACCCTACTTACCTCTGACTGTATTTCACAACTGATGCGTGCCATACAGAAAAGTCCTCAAATTTTTTCCGCAGGTGCGAATATCCTTACATTGAGTTCCCCTCATCTTACGGATACAACAGGAGATTTTTACAGTATACAGGGATATGCTTTCTGTCGCAATCAGGGATTAAATCCTTCCCGCCGGAATTCTTCTGATGTCTTTTCCAACTGCGGCTGTGCCGTCATTTACAGACGCGCCCTTCTTCGCCATGTGGGATTGTTTGACGAATCCTTCTTCGCCTATTTGGAAGATGTGGATATCGGATTCCGTGCAAGAAGGCTTGGCTTTCAAAATGTACACTGCCCAAACGCCATCGTGTATCACCACGGCAGCGGAACGACAAAAGCGACATATACTGCCTTTAAGGTGTATCATTCCGCCCGAAACAACATTTGGCTCAGAAAGAAAAATCTTACAAAAATACAACGTGTTCTTCACGCACCTTTTTTTATTGTAGGAACTTTCTTAAAATATGTTTACTTTCAAAAATACGATTTACATTCCCATTATCGAAAAGGTATCATAGACGGTTTATGTACTCCGATAAAAGTTTCTAAATTAAACGGTAAATCTTTGTTCCGAACAGAAATATGGATTTGGTACGGAACTTTCCTTTATATAAAACAATACCTGAAACGGCAATTAACTTCTTAGCGAAAAATCATGTCTGTCCAGAGCAAGATTCGGATTGTAATTGGCATCTCCGTGTTCCAAAAATACTTTCCATCTTCTCTGGAAATATTCGATTTCCCTGCGGAATCTCTCTATCTTTTCCTCTGTATCTTCAAGTCCTCTTGTCTTAGACTCATCGTGATACCATACCGCAAACGGATTGTATACGACTAAATATCCTTTCTCCCCTACTCTTAAACAAAAATCCGTATCGTTAAATGCTACCTGCAATTCCGTATCCATTCCTCCTGCTTCTTCATAAACAGCTTTTTTTACCATCATACACGCTGCTGTTACTGCACTGTAGTTCTGCACACAGGTCATTCTGCAGAAATATCCCGGTGCATTTTTGTCTTCACCTACAAAGGCGTGACCTGCCACACCTCCCAAGCCGACAATCACTCCCGCATGCTGCACTGTGTTATCGGGATACAAAAGTTTCGCCCCCACAATACCCACATCACTCCGCATACAGTAACCGAGCATTTCCCGTATACTTTCTTTTCTGTCAAGCCATGTGTCGTTGTTTAAGAGAAGAAGATATTCTCCTTTTGCTTTCTGCACCGCAAAATTTTGAATGGCAGAATAATTAAATTTCCCCTTATATTCGTACACACATATATTTTCATGTGTCTCCGTAAGTTTGCTATAATATCCCCACGTTTCCGCTTCCTCACTATTGTTTTCCACAATCACAATCTCATAATGTTGATAGTCTGATTTCTCCTGAATGGACTTTATACATCTGTCCAAATCTTTCACATGGTCCTTATTCGGAATGATAATGGAAACGAGGGGTTCTTCTTTCAAATGATATATAGAGTGATAAAAACCGGGTGAAAGAAACTCAATATCCGCATCAATCCCCACACGTTTATAGTGTGCCAAAATCGCATTTCTCCCTGCATCATAAGCATATGATTTACTGTCCGGATTTCCCGCAACAGAATTAGGGTGAATTCTCCAGTGATACAATATTTTCGGGATATGCAAAATCTCTTTTGTCTGCTCCACACACCGCAGAATAAAGTCATAATCCTGTGAGCCGTTATATTCCGACCGTAAATAGCCCACTTTCTCAAACAGTGTACGCTTTACCACATACAAATGGCACATATAATTTGCACTTCGCAATAAATCTATATTAAAATCCGGCTTAAAATGAGGCTGATAATATTCTTTTCCGTCCATAGACACCTTATCTTCGTCTGTATAAATAACTTCCGTTTCCGGAAACTCATTGACTGCCTTTGCACATTCGTACAACGCATCGGGAGAAAGCATATCATCATGATCCGCAAACACGATAAAATCACCCTCCGCCCGCTTTAGCGCCTCATTTGTGTTCTCCGAAATCTGCAGTTGTCTGTTGTTTTCTATTACATGAATACGTCTATCCTTCTTTTCATACTTTCGCAATTTCTCCCGCAAAGGAGAATCCTCCCCACTGCCGTCCGACAGATAGAGCTGCCATTTCGGATACGTCTGTTCCTCTATGGACTGTATCAACTCTTCCAAATAAATGAGAGGGGTTTTATATAACGGTACAACAATGGAAAACTCCGGTTCATAGGCAAATTTTGTCTTTCTTTGCATCTCTAACTGCTTTTTATTCGGAAAATATTTCAGACGGAAAGTTTCGTAAGTCGCCCTCTCCTTCTTGGTCAATTTTTCCATTCCTCTTCGAATTGTCCGTTTTATGCCAAACTGCTGATAATACACTTTTGACTTAAAACCTATCTCCTTTAATTTGCGGTAACCTTTATGTAAAAGAGACTGGGACACCGACCTCTTTTCTGATTTTATCTTCCCGTCACACTGTACGGTTATCAAAAGTTTTCCCTGCGGTTTCTCTCTTGTCTCCACAACAAATCCGTGAATCCATTCCCTCTCACACTCAGGATATACTCTCTCCACGTCCGGTCTTCTCTGAAAAGCAATTTGCTCCTCCTCAATAAGATTTCCATTTATGGAAATGGAATACGCCTCTTTTGCAATACACCAACCCCGCACAATCAGACCTGTTCCGCCAACTGCGATTTCATCAATGTTCATCTCTACACGATTTTCCAGTTTGCGAAGAGTACCTGTATCCATACAGAAAATTTCCTGCAAATCCAGTTTTTTTCTCTCAAAAACCCTCAATTTTCCGTATGCTTCATACCCTTTTGGAAGTGTAATCCAGTAAAATACCTTTTCCTCACACTCTCCCTGCTCCATATATGCCTTCGGTGTTTTTATTGTCTTCTGCTTTTGCACCTCAACTTCCAATGCCGTGTAATCTAAGGAGATTAAAAGTTCTCTATTCTTTTTACTTCCTTCATGCCAGTAACCGCAAATCAAAAATTTATTTTTTTCCACGCTGTGAAATCTGGCATACTGTATATAAAACCTGTTTTCCACTTATATTTCTCCTCGCATTATATACTCTTCCGTCACTTCCCGACATGAACCGTCCTTTCGGATTTTCCCTTTTTCTAACCAGACTGCCCTTGAACAGATTTCTCTTACCTGCTCCATATTGTGTGAGACAAGCAAAATTGCCGTTCCCTTTTCACGCATTTCCTGAATACGTCTTTTGCACTTCTCCTGAAAAGTAAAATCTCCCACGGAAAGTACCTCATCTACAATCAAAATGTCCGGTGTCCCGAAAGTCATAACGGAAAACGCCAGTCTCGCCAACATTCCCGATGAAAAATTTTTAATCGGAATATCCATAAACTCTTCCAAACCGCTGAATGCGACAATATCATCATAATGTTCTCTCATCACTGTGCGGTTATATCCTAAAATCGCTCCATTCAACCATACGTTTTCCCGAGCAGTCAAATCTATGTCAAAACCTGCTCCCAACTCAATTAACGGAGCAACTGCACCATTTACCCGAACTGTCCCTTCTGTCTGTTTAAGCACTCCGGCCAAAATCTTCAGAAACGTACTCTTTCCGCTTCCGTTAAGCCCGACAAGTGCCACGCTCTCTCCACGCTGCATTTCAAAGGAAACATGGCGCAACGCCCACAAACTGTCATAAGAAATATGCCCTTTAATTTTCTTCACAAAATATTCTTTTAAATTATCTACTTTTTCCGATGCCATGTGGAATTGCATGGAAACATTCTCCGCCTGAATAATCGGTTCGCTCATTTTTCCCCCTATAAATCAAGAATAAATTTTTGTTGTCTTTTATGAAAAAGCCATGCCCCTGCTAAAAATGTCACTCCTGCCGATGCAAGACAGTAATATAACTCTGCATTTGAGGGAACGGCGCTGTCTATCATAATCATTCTGAAAGAATCCATTATTCTCGTAATCGGATTATAATATACTACTTTTCTCATATACTCCGGTAAAATGGAAAACGGATAAATGACAGGTGTCAAATAAAATAACGCCATACAAAAGACACCGTACAAATGAAGAATATCCCGAAATCTTACCGTAATTGCCGCCAATGCAAGACCAACACCAAAAGAAAGTATAATCAGACAAAAAAGCGGCACAACAGACCATAAAAATATTGGTGATAACTTAAATCCGGTAACAATCATGACAACAAGCAGTGCAATAAATGATGCAAAAAGATTTACTGCTCCCGACAAAATTTTTGCTAAAACAAGCATGTACTTTGGCAGATATACTTTTTTAATCAACGAACTGTTACCTAATATCGCCATCATGGCATCTGTTGTAGAAGACTGGTAATAATTAAAAATAACCTGGCCGCTCAAAACATAAATTGCATAATTTTCTATGTCAAAACGAAATAATTTGGAAAAAACCAAATATAAAATGGTCATCATTAAAAGAGGATTTAAAACAGTCCATAGAACCCCCAGTATTGACCTTCTGTATTTTATTTTAATATCTCTGCAAATCAATTCGTATAGCAGAGACTTAAATTTCCAAAATTCCTTCATTCTTTCCTGTTTCTCCCACAAAGAAAAAGAGGTGTTATTTCCACATATAAATTATATGTGGAAGTAACAACTCTCTCACTCATTCTACTTCACCGACTACTGCCCATCTCCAAAAAGATTGTCCATAATTATATGTATGTTCATATCCGCACATTTCCAAAACAAGCTGCACATATGCCGAACGGATTCCGCCCGTACAATATGTTACCACTTTATCCTCTTTCTTTACGCCTTTATCTTCAAACATCTTTACAATGCTCTCTTTATCTTTCAACGTACCGTCCTTTTGGAACAAATCTACATACGCAACATGAATCGCTCCCGGAAGATGTCCTCCCTTTGCCTCATCATATAAAACTGCTCCATCATATTCCTCTTTTGTGCGGACATCTACTACTTTATATTCTTTATAATTTTTCTGCAGTTCCTCTGTTGTAATATTGTGTGATGAATCCAGTTTCTTTACTTCCATATCGGATTTCTCCGGTTTAGATGCCCCAAGTTTCATGGATACACCAATATCTTTCATCGCCGTAATTCCGCCGTCCACAATCTTTACATTTTTACAGCCTGCCTGTCTGAGTTCCCATAGAACTCTTCCATCTTCTCCCCAGCCATCTTCCGGCTGTCCAAGAATAATAATCTCCTTGTCCTTCTCAATTCCAAGTTCCTGTAAACGTTTTGTCAGTTCTTTCGGTTCAGGTACAAGCCCCCAGTTCTCATCTCCCGCCTTTCCTTCCTGACAGGTAGATAATGACTGCCAATCGGTCACAACCGCACCCTCAACTGTTCCCAAAAGCGCTTTTTTTGTGCCTCTTGCATCTAAAAATAATACATTATCATCATCTAATTTTTCTTCTGCTTCTTTAGCACTGATAACAAACTCTCCTGTAAATTTTGATGAACCGTCCGACTTTTCTGTCTTATGACTCTTATTTCCACAGCCTGATAAAACAACAGACACTGCCAACGCTAAACCACATAAAATAACTCCTGCTCTTTTCATCTCTTTCTTCTCTCTTCCTGTATTTTTAATTTTTCCAACAAAACCTCTTCCAAAAGAGAAACCGTGTTTTTATGTTCTTCTTTTTCTTCCCGCAATTCTTTTTCTTTTACGGTTAAACACAGTTCAGTTTTTATCACTTTCTCTTTTATCTCTTCAATACACTTGTTTCTTCTTTCCAGTTCTTTTTCCTGCTCTTGTATCCGGCTCTGTGCATGCTGCAAATTTTCCTGCAACTCGCTTCTAAACCTCTGTAGTCCCTGTGTATATTCCTTCTCTTTCTGTAACTGTTCACGCAAAACCAGTACTTTGCGGTCCTGTTCTGCCAACCTTACATGGATTCCGAAATCCATGTAAAAATGTTCCAGATTCCACTGATAAATATCCTGCAGCTTCACATTATATTTCTTCCTCAAAATCAAAACTACCTCCGGATTTCTAAGCAGTTCCTCAAACTTCTCAATTCCCATTATTCTAAAATTAGGAAGTCCTTTCGTGCAGTTCATTAAAAGAAATGCCTTCTCAATCTCCAATTCCAAGTGCGACCCTGCATCTTTATTTCTAAAACAGTCCCCGAAAAACTTTATCATCTCTCCATCGGATAAATCCTGAATAAACTTACGCCGTATTATCATATGTTCATTTAAAAATCGCGCTGCTTTCAACTCGTCCGCCCCACTAATCTGGTCATTCGGATTTTTATAACACCTATAATTCACCAACTCTTTATCAATCACATGAATCGGATAATAACGCACAATTCTAAGCCACAAATCCATATCTGCCGACTGACAGTAAAGCAAATTGAAATTCCCAACCTTATCAAGCACTTCTTTTCTTATGACTGCCGAAGGGTGACTCAGGCAGTTTCCCTCAAAAATAAAATGTTGTATCCAATCTTTCTGCGTATAAAAATTTTTCACAAGAAGCCCCGATAACATATTAAACTTCTCTTTTGCATTTTCTCCATTTTCATCAATAACAGTTGAAAAGGTGAAACAGGCTCCACATTCTTTCCGTTTCTCTAAATAATTTATCTGCAGTTCTAACTTGTCCTTCTTCCATAGGTCATCACTTGTGGCAAATGCCACATATTCACCTTTTACCTGCTGCAAACCATAATTTGCTGCCATACAATAAAACTGATTTTCTTTCAGGGAAAAAAGACGTATCCTCTTATCCGTATATTCTTCTAACAATTCTTTCGTACAATCCGTAGAGCCGTCATCTACAATAATCAGTTCAAAATCCTCATACGTCTGTTGCAGTATGCTATCCACTGACATTTTCAGTGTGCCGGCACGATTATATGTACTTAAAACAATGCTAACCATACTTTATTTCTCCTATACCTATTCAATATTGACACAGGATAAGTACAATAGCAAATTGGTTTTTTCTATAGATTTATATATATAGATATTTTCTATATGATTTCATTTAATATATCTATTGCCTCTTTTGCCAGTTTCGGACAAAATCCCAACATACGCCCGCTGTTTAATGCTTCTTCCAACTCTTCCGGCTTAGAGACATCATATCCAAGCAACGCCCTGCAGTTCACTGTTCCGTATTTCTCCATAAATTTTTCTCTAAACTCTCCGCTCTTTGCTGCCATAACTTCTTTCTGTCCTAACAGATTTTCTTCTTTACTGTGTCCGTATTTCAATCCAAGTACCATTAACGCTCCGGTTACAACACCACAAACCTCTCCCATCATCATTCCGCCGCCAAAGCACGCTGCCACTCTGTTTGCCTCATCTTCCGTCAATCCCAATTTATCCGCAAACGCTCTCAAAACTACCTGTGAACAGTCATATCCTTTTATAAACTCTTTTCGTATCGTTTCTTCCGTCATCTTTTTCCTCCTAAATATCTTCTTAATCCGTCTTTCCAATGTGGCAATTGTTTAAAACCTCTCTCTCTCAACACACTGCAATCCAGCCTGCTGTCAGACGGTCTCCTCGCTTTCTGTAAAAATTCTTTACCGGAAACCGGAATCACTTTCATCTCTTTTCCTAACTGTTTAAAGATTTCCTTAGCAAATTCATACCATGTACATTCTCCCTGATTTGCCACATGATATACACCGTATTTTTCAGTTTCCACCATATCCACAAGAAGTTCTGCCAAATCTTTTACATAGGTAGGTCTGCCACACTGGTCATCAACTACTTTGATTTCTTCTGTTTGCTGAGATAATCTGCACATCTTATTTACAAAATCATTTTCCGAATTTCCAAACACCCATGAAGTTCTCACGACAAAATACTTTGTCACTTTTTTTTGGACAATCTCTTCCCCCATATGCTTACTCCAACCGTACATATTTAGCGGACGTTTCTCTTCCGAAATACCGTATGGAATATTTCCCGCCCCGTCAAAGACATAATCCGTGCTGACATAAACCATCTTTATTTTCTTTCGCTCACACCATTTTGCAATGTTTTCTGTTCCGATTATATTTACGTTTCCACAAATCTTTCGTTCCTCTTCGGCTTTTTCCACATTGGTGTAAGCCGCACAGTGTATAACTGCCTCCATATCCCTGCACGAAAACAGGTCTGCCACCGCCCGCTCATCAGTAATATCCATATTCTGCCTGTTTGTTGTTATAACTTCGTGTCCTCTTTCCTCCAGTGTCTTCACAACCGCTTCGCCGAGTTGCCCGTCTGCCCCCGTAACTAACGCTATCATCTGCCGGAAAACTCCTTCCATGTCTGCCATTTCTTATCTTTCTCGGACAAAATCAATTTCTCTTTATCCTCAATCTGCCAATCAATTTGCAAATCTTTATCATTCCACAAAATACCGCTCTCCTCGTCCGGATAATATTTTTCACTGCATTTGTACAATATTTCCGCATCTTCAGACAACACAATATATCCATGGGCAAATCCTTTTGGAATAAATAACTGCTTTCTGTTTTCGGCAGAGAGTTCAATTCCAAGCCATTGTCCAAATGTTGCCGAATCTTTTCTTATATCTACAACTACATCGAAAATCTTTCCACACAATACACTAATCAATTTATCCTGTTGATGTTTCTTTTGGAAATGTAATCCCCTCAGCACGTTTCTTTTTGAATAGGATCGATTATCCTGCACAAACGAACAATTTATTCCTGCCTGCCGGTATGTATCGTATTGGTAGACTTCCATAAACCAACCTCTGTTATCCCCAAACCTCTGCGGTTCTATGATTTTTATTCCCTGTAATTTTGTTTCTGTTACCTTTATTTGTGCCATAGGTTCTCCTCTTAATAATACAAACTATCTTCCCCTAATTTTTCTTCATATACTTTGCTTACTTGGCTATTCAAAAATTCATATTTAATTTTATCCATGAAATTCGTATCGCTAAACAGCCGATATGCTGTTATTGCAAATCCGGCAAAATCGAAATCTTTCATATTACCCGTCAGTCCTGTATATATGACATTACTTGAAGTTGCAAATAAGTTAGAATATAAAATAATTTTTCGTGTTCTAATCTCATACAACTCCTTTGAAAAATCTCCATCTTCTTCATACAACCACTTACAACTGTGAACTATTCTAATAATCATATTAATCAAACAATCAATCGCTGCAGATGCACCAAATTTAATTACGTCTCCCGTACTAACATATTTAGTCAATTTTTCCACATTTGCCTTATCTAGAATCAAACTTGCTCCCGGCAGTTGTATTCCACATGGTGTATATAAATCTGTTCCAATATGTATTAACTGTTTAATTACTGCTGCCACAACGGCCTCTTTTTCATTAATAATTCTATCTTTTACACTTTCAAACATTTTTGGTGTTGAAGCATACCTACTTATTTTAGGATTTTTCATATTTTCATCATAGATAACATGATTTGTCTTGAGTACTATTTTTTGATTACACGTTATTGTATTGGTAAGAATATTAGTTGTCCCAAAAATCAAACCAAACAAAGGATCATGCCCTAATGTAGAAAATCTGTGATTTGCCCCTTCAAAAAGTTTATAGTTCTCGGAAAAATATGCTGTTGCATCATAAGGTACTCCCCTTCCTAGAACAATCTGCTTTAACGGAGCATAATACAGTCTTCCATGTTCATTTTCTTCAAAACCGAATTTCCCTAAAATTTTCTCCTGTTTCTCATGTAAAAATGCTTCCTTTTTATTTCCGCTTCCGGCTTTTTCTATTTTTGTAAAATAATTAACCAAATATATTCTTGCACATTGCAACATAGTTGCAACTGTTAAGAAAGCAATATCCTTATCTTGTAGTTTGGTACGCTCCTTAAATTCTTTTGAAACAATATCCATATTTACTCTGTATTCTTCTACCGATTTATTTATTTCCTCTGCAGATAAAATATTCTCATAATATGATTGTATTGTTTCTTCTTTATTGTCGATTATAAACTCCCTTGTTCTTATTCCTAATCCATTATTATCGCGAACTTTTTTTAAGTCTTGTGCTTTACTCATAATTTTCACACCTTTTTCTCTGTTCTATATAATTTAGAAAAAGATTTTTCGCAAACTCCTCTTCTTCACTTATATGCCCATTTGCTTCTATTATCTCCTGGACATCATTTTCCAATCCTTGTAAATTTTCAATACTGATTTTGTCGAGATAAATTTCTACATCATCAAAACGTAAATAGTTATTTCTTGCTATCCTATCCATTTCGCGTTTTATTGCATCTGGAATATCCGCATTCTTCTTTATAGCATCTAAATCAAAATCTATTTCTAACTGTTCTTCTTCTGAAATTTCACCATCACATTTCGCTATATAATATGATAACGCTGTTGTGGCTAAATAAAAATCATATACTTTTTTCAATTCATCTACCGTTTTTGCTTTACCTTCATTCATACCATCTTGAAAAGATGCTGACTTTGCCTTTTTAATATCTTTTTCTTTTTTTATATTTTCTACTCCCTGAACCACAGCCCCTGTTACCGCTCCCCCTACACCTGCGGCACTTGCAATCGCACCTGCTCCCGTTAATGATGCTATTAAGCTAGTCCCTGCTAAAACCGATCCTCCTCCGGTAACGGGAATGGCTGCTACAGTTCCTACACCAATTGCTGCTCCTAGTAATGCTTTTCCTAAGTATCCCATAATATCTTTCCCTCCGTTATTCTTCACTTTACTATATAGTTATATATTACATCAAAATAATTTTTTCATCTATATTTTCAATCATATTCTTCTTCTCTCAAAATATTTTTTGTATACTTACTAATTTTTTAAGAATAGCATTTACCCACTTTCGAAAAGAATTTCCTCTTTTTGACGTTTCTTATTTGCCCAAAACATTTATCTCCATAACATCTATCACCATAACATCTATCACTTATATCTCATTTTCAATCAGATTTTTCTTCCTACCAAAACTTTCAAATCTATCTATCAAATCAACTTTTTTCATTTCTATAGTAAAAAGAACTTTATTCCAGTTTTCATCTGTGACTGCATCTTTCCCTTTAAAAAAACTGTATAGTTTTCTCCATATACTCCATTTCTTCTCCGATAATTCCGGTTCAAAATCTTCCTGCTTTTCTTCATTCAGACTAAATTGCGATAATAATTCCGGAGTAAACAAATCTCCAAGTTTAAAACTCAGATGTTCTATAATGTCAGTATATTCACATATTGGAACTAATTCCAACTGAAAAACCGACTGCCTGTGAACCTTCACAAAAAGCCTTGCGGTGTTATAAGCATCGCATAAACCATCATGTTCTCTTCCTATCATCTGAACACGACTAATTTTCATCGCCGCTTCCAAAGCAAATTGATTCTTGAATCCTAACATTTTATCAAAAGAGTACTGAAAATCTACCCACCCGTCTAATAAATCTTGAATTTTACGGTTCTTGATTTTCTTAGCCTGTAATTCTTTTTGTAATTGATAATAATCTGAATTGCTCCAAGACAACACCATCACATTTCTGTCTCCGATCCAGCCGATAAACTTCATAAGAACAGATACTAATCTCGGTGCATTTTCCACATCTTCTTGTCTGATTCCTGTTAATCCTTCAATAAATCGATCAATCCTGCCATATTCCGGTTTTACATACGATGAAAACTCATCTATAATCCGATGATTTTTATCAAGCATTACAGCGCCAATTTGAATAATTTCCTTTTTTTCTCTGCACATCTTTTTCCTAGCATTTCCTTTTAACATACACATCTCAAAATCCACAACTAAATAGTTCATTTCTCTCAGCATCTTTTTCACCTTTATCATTGACTCCGTCCGTTTTATTTTTTGATGGTCGTTCCCCTTCAACCACATAATACATAACCTACAATACAGTTTTTATATATCGTAATACTTATATTATAATTGTTTATGTGGGGTATAAAAATACCTCTATAAAAAAAAGGAAATGACTTTCGCCATTTCCTTTTCCAAACGTTCCCTGCGAGAATCGAACTCACAACTAGTGCTTAGGAGAGCTCCAACCTATTGTCACTCTCTGTCAATCTGAGGTAAGGTAAACCCATATGGGACACTATTAAAAACTGTTTCCGATTCAATTTGAGTTATTCTGAATACCCCCTCTGTCAAGCTCTGTAAAGCTCTGAAAGTTAGCTGATTGTTTGCTCCAGCTAATAATCGGGGAATGCCTTGATATTACCATCGACATCTGTTATATGACCACCATGCTTCGTACGTTCGATCATGGTAAACAGTATTCAATTAAACTTCCTATCGAAAGCACAAGATATTTTCTTGTCTACAATTAATATACCGCATACGAGACGGTTTGTCCATGCGTTTTTGACTGGCAAATTTTATTCATTAAAAATTTCTGTAACCTTTTCTGTAACGGAATCGAAGAACTTCTAAAAGTCTTTTCTGTTCATCTACATTGGCTTCGAGAAATAATTCCTGTCTGCCTTGTGTTCGTGTATGCTACCAACTATTTGAATTTAAAGATTCATTTATTGATTCATTTGAAGCTTTATTTGTATTATTATTCCGATACTTATTTCTTATATCGTTGCGAATCGTTTTTTCACTAAAATTACACTATTTTTTCACTATTTTTCATTACTTCATCGTCTTCGCCAGTGAATTGAGCAATGCCCGCATCTCTGGATTTGCCAACACTTTTGCCAGAAGTTCCGGATCGATTTCATCAGCAACAGTTGCATTATTATTTTCCTGCTGTACATGCATCTGTGGATCCAGATTCTTTTTCTCATAAAATGCTTCTTCAAAAAGCTCTGCATTTTTTCTTCTGTCATCATCCAGAATATGAGAGTACACATCCGTAACCATATTGACCTGAGCATGACCGGAATCACCCTGTACTGCTTTGATATCAGATAATGGTACACACAAGCACGGAAAACACTTTATGCAAAATCTTCCACAGTAAAATCTATAAATGATCCGCAAATGCAAAGGAAACCGACAGTTTACCATGTTTGGAATTATGGCAGTTCTTTTAGGAAGTGGAGATGCATTCCATCTGGTTCCCCGTGCAGTAGCGCTTTGTACAACTGGACTTGAGAACTTTACTGTACAGATGGGGTTAGAAAAGTGGATTACCTCTATCACTATGACTATCCTAAAATCATCCCCGCCTCAGAATTTGCAACAAGTTGTTGCAAATTTTCTATATCCTTTTATTTTACAGAAGTATTTATTTTTAACTTTTTTCCTTCAGATTTTTATATTGCAAAATCATATCACCATCTGCAGTATATCCTCTATATGTTCTGCATAATAATCAGCCCCATTCAGTTCCCCTTTCTCACCATATCCATACAGGCATCCTATAAAAGGGCTTTTGCAGGACCTGGCACATTCCAGATCTTGTCTCCTGTCTCCGACTACCAGATAAGGGCCACTATATTCCCGGATGATTTCCTGCACAATTTCTGTCTTTGGACGGAATCCGTATGATTCACAGTCATAAAAACGGTCAAACCATCGTTCCATCCCAAATTCCTTCCAGTGTGCCTCACGATATGAAGCTTTACAGTTACTTAAGATCACAAGGTGATATCCCCGGTTCTTCAAAGCTGTTAGCATCTCCTCTGCTCCCGGATACCACACTGCCTTATGTTTCCTGATCTGTCTTACCATCAGATCTCCTACCATTCTGCTTGCCTGCTCTTTATAGCTCTGATCCAGTTCCGGCAAAAATGTATTCCACATCTCCTTACTGTTAAGTCCCAGCCAGCCGGCAATTTCCACCGAGCCTATCTCCCGTTCTTCGGTAACCTTCTGTTCTGTCAGCCACTGATAGGTTTCACGAAATGCCGGTTCATAGATTCCAAGGGTATGATGGATCGTTCCATCATAATCGAATATGATTGTTTTTGTCATCATTTATTTTCCTGTCTTTTAGAGCTGCTTCATCAGATTGACCATCTCGATCGCAGATAATGCACAATCATAGCCTTTATTTCCCGCTTTGCTTCCTGCACGCGCAATAGCCTGCTCGATATTTTCAGTCGTGATCACTCCGAATAAAACCGGGATTCCTGTTGCAAGTTCAACTTGTGCGATTCCCTTGGCAGATTCATTACACACCAGATCATAATGTGAAGTATCTCCACGGATGACAGCTCCAACGCAGATAATTGCATCATATTTTCCTGACTGTGCCATCTTCTGTGCTGTAATCGGAATCTCAAATGCTCCCGGTACCCATGCTGCAGTAATGTTCTCTTCTTCTACTCCATGTCTTACCAGTCCGTCGACTGCCCCTCCCAATAATTTATTCACAATAATTTCATTGAATCTCGCTGCCACGATACCAACCTTCATTCCCTCTGGTGCTACTACTTTTCCTTCTACTAAATTGATCTGTCTCATTTTTCTTCCTCCTGATATTTGCTGTTTTTTATAAATTTATTTCTTTAAAAATATGACCCATCTTTTCCTGCTTCGTCTTCAAATACTTCCGGTCATACTTTTGTGCCGGAATCTCCAGAGGTACTCTCTCATTGATCTTCAGTCCGAATTCGCCAAGTCCATAGACTTTATCCGGATTATTTGTCAGTAATCTTAATGATTTCACACCAAGGTCTGACAGTATCTGTGCCCCGACCCAGTACTCTCTGAGATCCGGTGCAAACCCTAACTTCACATTAGCCTCCACAGTATCGTATCCCTGCTCCTGAAGCGCATATGCTTTGATCTTATTGATCAGTCCGATTCCTCTGCCTTCTTGTCTCATATACAGAATGATTCCTCTGCCTTCTGCTTCTACCTGGCGCATCGCTGTCTGCAGCTGCAGGCCACAGTCACATCTGAGCGATCCGAATGCATCCCCTGTCAGACACTCCGAATGTACCCGGCAAAGCACATCCTCACCATCTCCCAGATCACCTTTTACCAGTGCCAGATGATGTTCTCCTGTAATATCATTGATATAACCATACATTTTAAAATCACCGTACTGCGTTGGGAGGTTTGCAACGGCTTCCTCCTTTACATGCTTCTCATGTATTCTTATATAATCCTGCAGATCACGGATCGTAATAAATGTAAGGTTATGCTCTTTTGCCATTTCCCATAGCTGTGGTGTACGCATCATAGTTCCATCTTCTTTCATAACTTCACAGCACACGCCGCATTCTTTCAGTCCGGCAAGTCTCATAAGATCTGTTGTTGCCTCTGTATGGCCATTTCGTACCAAAACCCCGCCTTTTCTGGAAATAAGCGGAAACACATGTCCCGGTCTTCTGAAATCCTCCGGTTTTGACTGATCATCCACACACTTCATGATAGTATAGGAGCGCTCTGCCGCAGAGATACCTGTGGTTGTATCTGCGTGATCCACTGCCACGGTAAATGCTGTACTGTGATTGTCCGTGTTCTCCGCAACCATCGGCGGAAAGTTCAATCTCGCCGCAATTTCTGCACTCATCGGTGTACAGATAAGACCCTTTGCATAGGTCGCCATGAAATTAATATTTTCCCTGGTTGCAAACTCTGCCGCACATATCAGATCTCCCTCATTTTCTCTGTCCGGATCATCTGTGACCAGAACTATTTTTCCTTCCTTAAGATCCCTAAGTGCTTCTTCAATTGTGTTGTACTGATAATTTTGTGACATAGTGTATATCCTCCTGTTCTAAAACCCGAATTCTTCAAGAAACTCCATCGTAATTCCGGATTCTTTTTTCTCTTCTTCGTTTTTTCTGATGCCAAGCAGTTTTTCTACGTATTTTCCGATCACATCATTTTCCAGATTAACCAGATCCCCCGGCACCTTTTCCAAAAGAGTGGTTTCTTCTCCTGTATGTGGAATGACCGACACCTGAAAACCAGCTTCATCAACCCTTGCAACTGTCAGGCTGATCCCATCAATACAGACGGATCCTTTTTCCACGATCAGATGCAAAATCTGTGGCGATGTCTCAATTGATACCCAGATGGCATTTTCTTCCCGGAGCATGGAACGTATCACGCCAGTCCCATCAATATGGCCGCTTACTATGTGTCCCCCGAACCTGCCGTCTGCAGCCATTGCACGTTCCAGGTTTACCTGGCTTCCGGCCTTGCAGCTGCCAAGACTGCTTCTTCTGATCGTCTCTGCCATCACATCGGCAGTAAATCCGTCCGGCTGAATCGACGTAACTGTCAGACACACACCATTCACAGCGATACTGTCACCGATCCTTGTCCCTTCCAGGACTTTCCGGGCTTTCACTGCCAGGATCCCTGATTCCCCTGTCAGCTGTATATAACGGACTTTTCCTTTCTCTTCTACGATTCCTGTAAACATGATTCCTCCTGTTTTTTATCACACACCTGACATTTTATCCGGATATCCTCACCGATCTGGCAGATATCTGTATATTTCAGTTCCACTGCTTCAGACGGCAGTTCAACTCCAATACCCTCTACCGGTGTCTTCCCAGCCACACCGCCAAACAGCTTTGGTGCCACAAAAGCCTGTACTTCCTTTACAATTCCAGCTCGCAGTGCACTGTCATTTAACGTACCTCCTCCCTCCAGGAGGATGCTGTCAATGCCTCTGTTTCCAAGAACTGCCATCAGCTTCTTAAGGTCTATCTGATTCTTTTCGTCGGGACAGTAAATGGTTTCAACTCCCATGGTATGTAATATTTTTATTTTCTCTTCTGTATTTTTCTGTTCTGCATAAGCCACGATCGTCCGGTACTTTTCCGCACTTTTTACAATCTGACTGCCCAGCGGGATCCTGAGCTTACTGTCACACACAATCCTGACAGGACTTTTCCAGCCTTCTACCCGGACGTTTAACATCGGATCATCTGCAAGCACAGTTCCAATACCAGCCATGATTCCCATGTACTGATGCCGCATATGCTGTACTTCTTTTCGTGCAGATTCTCCGGTGATCCATTTTGATGCTCCTGTTTTCGTTGCGATCTTCCCATCCAGTGTCATGGCATACTTCATTACCACATAAGGAGTCTTCGTAGTAATATAATGGAAAAACACCGGGTTCAGCTGATCACATTCTTCTCTCATAAAATCTTCAACTACTGTTACACCGGCTTCCCTTAACATCTGTACACCTTTTCCTGCCACTTTCGGATTCGGATCTCTGGAACCGATCACCACTTTTCTGATCTTCTGTTCAATGATCGCTTCCGTACATGGAGGTGTTTTACCATGATGACAGCAAGGCTCCAACGTAACATAAATCACCGCACCTTCTGCTGATTCTGTAAGAGAAGCAATTGCATTACGTTCCGCGTGAAGTTCTCCATACTTTTTATGATAGCCTTCCCCGATGATCTTTCCGTCTTTTACGATCACTGCCCCTACCATAGGATTGGGATTCGTCCAGCCTTCTCCTTTTTTGGCCAGTTGAATAGCCCGAAGCATATATTCCTGATCCGTCATTTCTATTCCTTCTTTCTTATTCCTGTTCTTTGCCTGGGCTACGCCGAGGCTTTTAAACATGTGCAATCGGATTCACAGACAAGTGAATGGTATAGTTATTTCGAAAACAATGTACCAGATACAAAAAAAGCCTGCAGAAATATCTGCAGGGTGGAATTGATCTGTTACATATGATTGATAAATGAATGTCTGATTTTCCTATATAAAAAGCTCTGAAATGGATCACCATCTCAGAGCTCTGATACTACATTCATTCATACAAAAAATCAACTGTACTATCATCTTCTTCCATCCAGACTGTACTGTCGGCCCCGGAATCTCACCGGATCATGCCTCTCGGCTCGCGGGCTTTACCGCCGGTAGGGAATCTCACCCTGCCCTGAAGATATCTTTTTGTTTATTCTAATACTTTATCTGTTATTTGTAAAGCAGAATTTTTATTTTACTTAGTTTACTGATGGAGATAGAATATCCATATACACAATAAATATCCTCATTTTATCCATATATTATATCGTTTTATGAATTGTTATTTCACTAAAATTACACT
This sequence comes from Faecalimonas hominis, assembly GCF_054660755.1. Classification (NCBI taxonomy): domain Bacteria; kingdom Bacillati; phylum Bacillota; class Clostridia; order Lachnospirales; family Lachnospiraceae; genus Faecalimonas; species Faecalimonas hominis. The sequence goes on along the minus strand of NZ_BAAHSH010000023.1, from coordinate 14,407 downwards.
ATTTTTTCACTATTTTTCATTACTTCATCGTTTTCGCCAATGAATTGAGCAATGCCCACATCTCTGGATTAGCCAATACTTTTGCCAGAAGTTCCGGATCGACTTCATCAGCAACAGAACCGTCACAAGCAACCAAACGATAACGGTTTCTGTATAGAGTTGGTTGAAGCTTCTGGTTAAAGATTTGCAAAAGTTCCCATAGTGCATTATCTTTTAATTTTGCACGCTGGTGATAGAAGGCGGCTTTTGATGGTGTTTCATCAGTGCGTCCGAAAAAATGATAAAGTTCTCTCTCTCTGATATTGTATATCCACTATAGTTTTAGATGTATCATCTTTACCATCTTGAATTGATCAGAAACTGTCATACTGACCTTTGTGGATAGCTTTAAGTCATTTTTAGGGATGTAACGATAGTATGGTTCCTCCGCAATCACCTTCACATTACCCCCGATCTTTGCTGCCAGTTCTTCCGCTGAATCCACATAAAAGAACATTTGTGCATCGGCATGGCCGACCTGTTTCATATATTTTTTCTTCATCATGGTCATTCCTCTTTTGTTCACCGTATCAAAAACAACTTCCATATTTCCAAATTGCCCAATCATACGCAGAAGGGCAATGACCTTATGTTCCTCAAAATAATGAAATAACCCGCCTGCAGTAACGAGAATAGGAGCATCAAGTACATCATTGCGAACTTTTTTGATCCAATCCTTTGCAAAGGCATCCCCGGAAATATATAATTCCCTCTCTGGTTCGGGAAGAAGTCCCCGCCGGTATTCGATCACATGAGGCAGATCCATGGCATACCAGTGTGTCTTTCCGTTATCACATCGGTGATAGGTTGTTTCCAGACCACAGCCCAACTGGACAATCACACCGTCCGGTCTGCGTTCCAGAAAAGTCCGAATAATCCGATCCATATTAGCAGACCGGGAAGCAGAGGCCAAAAAGGTATACTGGCTCTGCATATTCTGTTTAATCAAGTCTGAAGGCAGCTTCTTTTTCAATTCCAATGCTTTTTTATCATATAAAATTTGCGGGTAATGCTCACTAGCATAAATTCTTCCCAGCATAGGGACGAACAGTGTATCCTCCACGACTCCTAACTTGGACATAGCCAAACCTCCTGTTTTGATACATTACTTTCTGCCGACAAGCAACCGGGAAGACCCTAGCATCATCACGGCAGCCCGACGGTGGGAGCCAAAAGCTTCCTGTGCGATATCAACGAGTCGTACTTCCTCATACCCCATATCCCGCAGTTTCTGCGCAAAACCTTCCATGTCACCGTACATCTTTTGTTTCATATTATCGTTAAGTGCAAAGACGCCGCCTTTTTTCAATACCCGCAGGCTTTCCAGCAGCAGTTTCTGCATATCAACACCCATAACATTGTGATAGACATAGTTGCTGATGACTACATCAAAACTCTCATCAGGAAAATCCAGCTGCTTCGCATCACCGTGCTGAAATACACAGCGGGAAGCCACGCCCTCACTGGCAGCATTCTTCTCGCAGAGTGCTTTGCTGTAATTGTACACAGCGCCCCAGTGATCAACACCGATCACTTTTGCTTTCGGCCATGTCAGAGCTGAACGGATTGTCAATGCTCCGGAGCCGCAGCCTACTTCCAGAATCTTCCCCTCGCCGTCATAGTCCAGATGAGAAAGAACGACTCGATGAACCTGTTCCATGATTCCGCCAATGATGTAAAAGACAGGGTTGGACATCCAGCTTCCATAGTCTTCTCCGTAGGTACCAAGTCGGATATTTTCCTGCTTACAATGGTTCTTGTTCATTACATTTCCTCCTTCTTTACCCAAGTTTCCAATTCTGGCTTTCTGTCTGCAGTTTTACCATATGGGCATATACACCATTCTTTTCTTCCAGATCCTTTGGTGATCCTTCTTCTGCCACGGTGCCATCAGAAAGGACAACGATCTTATCCGCTCCGGCTACGGTACGCATTCTGTGGGCGATAACCAGAACGGTTTTATCTGCGATCAGACGGGAAAGGGCTGTCTGTATCAGAGTTTCATTTTCCACATCCAGGGAAGCAGTCGCTTCATCCAAAAGAATGATCGGCGCATTTTTCAGAAATGCACGGGCAATAGAGATACGCTGGCGCTCTCCGCCGGATAGTTCACAGCCATTTTCTCCGATATTGGTATGCCATCCATCCGGCAGTTTTTTGGCAAATTCATCCACATTGGCAAGTTTCGCAGCCGCAATGACCTGTTCATCTGTGGCGTCTTTGTTTCCGATTCGGATATTCTCCAGAATCGTATTGTCAAACAGTGTGACATCCTGGAATACGATGGAATACAGAGAAAGCAGTGTTTCCGGGTCTATTCGGGATACATCCATACCTCCCACGGTAATCTTTCCTCTGTTAATATCCCAGAATCTTGCAGCCAGCCGGGATACGGTTGTTTTCCCGCCGCCAGATGGGCCGACCAAAGCCGTAACCTCTCCCTGTTTTGCCGTAAAAGAAACATCTTTCAATACTGTTTCTCCGGTATTGTAGGCAAACCCAACATGGTCAAAGACAATATCATACCCCTGATTGGAAAGCCTGTCACTGCCTTGCTGGATCGGATGATCGAGAATCTCATTCATTCGGGCAATGTTGGTTCGTGTACTGATGACTGCCGCAAGATTCTGGAGCGCGCCCTGCAGAGGGTCATATAAACGGGATACTACCAGAAGGAACATAAAGAATGTAAGCACGGAGAGGCTTCCTTGCATGAGTAGAACAGCTCCCACCAGCGCAACCGTTGCAATACCAAGCTTCAGCACCAGTGACGCGGAAACCACAAAAGCAGCAAGACCAAATTCATTGAGGATGGAACGATGCTCCACAGCACGGATCTTCTTTTCCAGCCCTTTTAAATATGCCTGCTCCGCATTGTTCGCTTTCAGATCACGAACTGTTTCAATACACTCCTGTATCCCGTCTGCGCAGGCCATCTTCACATCCATCGCTTTCTGATTCAGATTTTCCTGAATCTTTGCGGAAAATCCCACAATCGCAAAAGCAACCGGCAGAACCCATAAGGCAGCCAGCGCCATTCTCCAGTCCGTAAAGAGCAGACCGATAGAAATCAGAACCGTAGAAATGATCGAACCCGCAAGCTCAGGGATAAAATGTGAAAAACTCTGTTCCAGGAAGGTACAGTCCGCCATAATGGTACTGGTAAGATCGGCTAAATCCTTTTTTCCGAAAAAAGAAAGAGGGATTTTGCGCAGATGCTCTGCCAGGGTAATGCGGCGGACACCGCTTTCTTTGTAAGTTGCAAAATAGGTCGCATTGTATTGAAAGAAAGTGGTCAGCAGAATCAAGCCGATACACACCACGCAGCCTGCCACATAAAATGGAATTTTCCCACCGGGAACACCCCCGTTCATCAGATCGCTGACCAGGTAATATAAAAGTCCTACCGGGAACATAAAAGACAGATTCTGAAGGACACAGGCCAGGCAGCCTTTGATCAGGTCTTTTGCTCCCTGTTCAGACAGGGCATATTTTTTCTGCAGTTTTTTGATCATATCACTGCACCTCCTTTGTTACCTTCCATTGCACGGAAGTCTGGTAATTTTTCCACATACGGCTGAAAATGCCGTCTTTTGCAAGCAATTCACGACTGTTCCCGCACTCGGCAACCTGTCCGTCCTGAATGACAAAAATCTGATCCACATTTGTTACGGTAGAAAGCCTGTGGGCAATCATAATCACTGTCTTTCCCTCGGAAAGTTTTGAGAAAGCAGCCTGTACACGGCTTTCGTTATCCGGGTCAGCAAAGGCAGTGGCTTCATCCAGAATAATAATCGGAGCATTTTTCAGCATCACACGGGCAATGGCAATTCGTTGCTGCTCTCCACCGGATAGATAGACCCCCTTTGTACCGATGACCGTATCCACACCCTGTGGGAGTTTTTTCAGAATATCATCGCATTGCGCGTGATGAAGGGCAGTCAGAACTTCCTCACGGGTAGCTTCCGGTTTTCCCATACGCACATTTTCCAGAATGGACGCCTTGATGAGACGGCTGTTCTGAAATACGAAAGACACCGTATTCATGAGTTCCTCTTTTGGGATGTCTTTCACATTAACACCACCGATTTTTACCATTCCGCTCTGGGGATCAAAGAATCGGGAAATCAGGTTGGCAAGGGTTGTCTTACCACCGCCGGACGGGCCTACAAAAGCTACCGTCTGCCCTTCAGGAATGGTCAGTGAAATATCTTCTAATACTTCTTTTTCTCCATCATAACTGAAATGAACCGATTTCAGTTCCACGGAAGCATTGTGCGGGTGTATTGGGTGTTTGGTTTCCTCCAGAGGCTTCAAACGCAAAACACTGTCAATTCTCTGTAAAGCGTCATCTACGATCATGGCATTTTCACTTTGGAACATGATACGTGTCAGTGTAATAGAAATAACCGGCGTAATAATGATATAGAAAATGAGATCCAGTAAGAAACCGGAAGTCACACCGTCTTGTGTCAGCAACAAGCCTCCGGCGATCAGTGTGGCAAAAACTCCGTTGATTGCAGCTGTATAGAACATCATCGGTGTCCGAAGCTGCTTGGTATAAGCGATCACCCATACTTTATACCGGTCAATGGAGTCTTTAAACTTCTTAAAGGAAAAGATGGTCTGGCCAAAGGTTTTTACCACCGGAATCCCGCGGACATACTCTACCGCTTCGTTGGACATATCATCCAGCGCATTCTGGTATTCTTTCATCTTTTCCTGCATCTGCTTTCCGGTCATTGTCATCATGATCAGAAATCCCAGCACAACCGGAACAAGGCTCAACAGTCCCAGTCTCCAGTCAAATGCAAACAACAGCACCAAAAGACCACAGGGGGTTGCAATGGCATTGGCTCTGTCGGGAAGCTGATGAGCGAGATAGGTTTCAGTGGCTGCGCTGGATTCGTTGACGATCTTGCGCAGTTTTCCGCTGCCAAAACTTTCAGCAAAACCTAAGGGAAGTCTGACAATATGTTCCATGGTCTGGATACGCAGGTTTGTGGCGATACGAAATGCCCCTAAATGGGAACACATCAGCCCTGCTATGTAGACAAGCACCGCTATAACCGCAAACAATACTGCCATCCAGCCATTACCGGTCAGGTTCTGTGCCTGGCCAAAATTCGGTGCCACCTCCAGTACTTCCTTGATCATTTTCCAGATGTAATAGAAGGGTACCAGAGCGATCAGGGCACTGATTGCAGAAAGCACCCAGGAAGCATAGGTCAGGTACTTATGGCTACCTGCAATTTCCAGCAGGCGTGATAAATTGGATTGTTTTTTCAAAAAAATTCCTCCTTTTCTTTGTGTTTATGATAAAGAGAACACGTCTATGTTCTTACAATATCCGAATTTAGGTTAGTTATTGCTAACTGTCAAACAAAAATTATAAGGCATTACTGCCCCATAATTTTCATCCATCCTGCTGTATAAAAGGCGCGCATTTCTCTAACGTAGTTTTCGGCATCTTTTAGCGGCATTTCATGAATGATCAATTCAAAAAAAGTATGAAACATGCCGGTGATCAGAATATGCTCCAGCGAAGGATCGATATGGGGAGAGGGCCTTCCAAGCTTCCTTAAAACCTCCTGATAGGCATGAGTCCCTTCCACTTCAATCTCCACCATTTCATCAATTAGCCCGGCAAATTTTGTTCCTTCCGAACAGACAAGGATCAGTTTACATTCCTCTAAATGCTCATACGCATAATGAAGAATATCGTACATGCAGATTCCCGAAATATCACTCATGACTTCCGGCTGTCTGGCAGCTGGAAGTTCGGCAAACTCCTGCTGTGCCTTTATAAAACGGTTGCGAATATATTCATAATGCTCACCAACGATGGCTTCAAAAAGTTCTTCTTTACTTTTGTAATATCCGTAAAAGGCTCCGGTAGTCATTCCCACGGATTTCACAATATTCCGCAGGGAAGCGTCTTTATATCCTTTTTCTAAAAATTCCGTTTTCGCTGCCCGGTGGATATTTTCTAAAGTCATTCCATTTCCGTTTATTTTGTACACCTCCTATATAACAGTGCTATATAACACTGTTATAATTTTAATCTCTGAAAAAGGTTTTGTCAATAGCAACAAGAAATAGTTGCATAAAAACTGCAATCCAAACATCATTCTGCACTTTATTACTGATAAAATTTTTAAATACTGGTTTTGACAAAAGTTTCCTTTTTTCTAATAAATGATAAATACCGATTTCTTAGTTTTAAAAACTGAGAATTGGCTATCTCATCGCAACAATACTTATCCAATGATTTTTTGTATTTGAATACGTTTTTATCTCTCTAAAACCTGCTTCTTTCAAGGCAGCAACAAGTTGCTCAGAAGTGTAAATCTTCATACCATCAATCAACTTTGTCCATTTTTCATCTGTGGCATTCGTTCCATCACTTTCGTTACAAATCAGGAACGTCCCTCCGTTTTTCAGAACTCGATTTACCTCAAAAAAACATTTTTCCAATCCTGGCCAGAAGTAAACTGTCTCGAAAGCAGAAACATAATCAAAAACCGCATCCGGAAAAGGGATAGCAGATACATCACCTTGAACCACGCAACATTTCCCTTGTTTAATGGCAGCGGCGTTCAGTTTTTGAGATTCTGCCACACTGACCTCCGAATAATCCATTCCTGTCACATGTCCATTTCCGCATTTGTTCAACCAGGCTACAATATTTGCACCGCCTCCGCAACCAACATCCAGTACCGCAGCATCTGGATTTACTGAGATATTTGAGAATCCCCATTGTGATAACTTGGCGTGACCTCTGTTCATCATTTTCGTCATCAATTTTCCGCCAAAGCCTTGTGGCTTACGAGTATTTTCAAAGAAGCTCATTGCATTATTCCTCCTCTCTAACTTCCGATTGTTCTATTTCTTCCTTTTCTGATTTGCAATACTTTTTTGCGTATTTTTTACTTCTTTCACCAACAACTGAACATTATCATAAGCCAGACCGAATTTAAATAGCTTTTTACCTTGCTTATTATAGAAAGTAGTGACCTTATCCCAGCTACTAGTTACATTGCCATCGCCATAACGAAATCATTATTTCCCTCAAAATTATAAATTCTTTTAGATAAAAAACTTGAAGTTATAAACATCTTTGCAAATATATCATATCTATCAACTGTACGCCGCCCTCATAAATTGGGTGGTCATAATTGTCAGTAAAGAAATTGGGAATCTTGTGAGAACGGACAAATCCACATTTTTCATAAAATGGTATCGTCAATGGACTGTCACCTGTTCCAACTTGCAAATCTATGGAATTCTTTCAGGTAACGGCAAAGCCATAATTGATGGAGAAGAAATCAGCCTTTCAACTGGAGACTGGCTAAAAATCGCACCTGCTGCAAAGCGTCAGTTTTTTGCATCCGATATTTCCGGAATTACTTATATCTGCATACAGGTAAAAGAAAATTCTCTGGAACATTTTACAGCAGAGGACGTCCTAATCGGCTAATTAAAAGTATTTATTTACAAAAATGCACAGTTCCCGATAAGCTAAGAACTGTGCATTTCTTTTTTCTTCAATTTTACAATTTCTCTATTTTTCAAACAAGAACTTCTCGATTTCAAATGGCGATAAATAAATCTCTCCACCATCATCAGTTTAATTTTCGTTTAGATTAACGATTTCTTTTTCCTGTATTCTCTGTCCCTCGGATTTCCTCATGATAGAAATAATCTACGATCACCGGATGTCCCTGCGGGACTCTGCCATAAGGCATTTCATTATCCACAAATGGGCAATCATACTTCTTAGCCATTTCCTCAGCTTTTACTTCAAGTGCTTCAAAGTAGCTGCGGTTATGCTTGTTATAGATCTCGTCGTAAAGTGGTACAAGATCAGGATATTTTCCGGCGATATAATCCATAATTGTCTTTTTGAAACCGCCTCGAAGATTAAGATTTTCGAGCCAGAACAGATCGCACTGATCCTTTACCCGCTCAAAGATTGCTTCAAAATTCGTGATACTGGGAAATACCGGAGATACGAAACAGACTGTACGGATACCTGCTTCATATACCTGCTTCATAGCAGCGATACGGCGCTCAATGCTAGAAGCAGAGTCCATATCGTTCTTGAAATTTTCATCTAGTGTGTTGATCGACCATGAAACGGTTACTCGTCCAAGCTTCTTCAGCAGATCAATATCTCGTACCACAAGATCCGACTTTGTGCAGATCAGAATATCTGCGTCACTGCCGATCAGCTGCTCCAGAAGTTTTCTGGTATTCCCGAATTGCTCCTCCTGTGGATTGTAGCCATCTGTCACAGAACCGATGACCACCCGTTGTCCGGCATATTTCTTCAGATTCTTAATTTCCGGCCAATGCTTCACATCAAGGAAAGTGCCCCATTCCTCCTTGTGTCCGGTAAAGCGCTTCATAAAAGAAGCATAGCAATACTTGCAGGCGTGTGTACAGCCTACATATGGATTGACCGAGTAACCGCCTACAGGCAGACTGGACTTGGTCATGATGTTCTTTGTTTCCACCTCACGAATGAGGATTCCATTTATTACTTCTGCCATGATCTCTGTACCTCCAACACTTTATTGAATTCATCCGGCATTTCCTGAATCATATTTTCATTCCCTATGATAGGGACAAGATCTTCCTTCATAAATACCGGAATGTCAAGCACATGCGCCTGATCTGTCAGAGACCATGCCCACTCCGGCTCCGTATGAACCTTCCTGCTCTGAACTCCAGTCATGGTGCCGACAACGATCCAGTTAATCCCGGAAAGATCAACTGAACCTGGATTGTCGAATAGCGGCTCAAAGGTAACATGATAGTGTTTTGCTCTGACATTTTCCCGTAGTGCGTCAATACGCCACAGTTCTGCTTTTCTCGTCACCGTAACACCAAACCATGCGTTTTCCAAATCTGTATCAAAATCCAGCAGATCTGGTCGCTTTGTAAGGAACAGGAACTGATGCTGTGGATTTTCACGGATTTTTTCAAATACCTCGTCTCTCCATTCTGACTTCCAGCCGGAAAGATCACTCATGCCGGTAAGAAGAAAGTTCTGCGGACGTTTCTTTTCCATCATCTTGAGCTTACCCGGAAAGAATTCAGGGTCAGCAAAGTCATCAATCATATGCCAGCGTTTCACATTATTGCGGGCATAGCAATATGCACACCCCACTGTACATCCGATGACGATATTCATGTTTTGAATCTGATCTTTGATACAAATATTCATGATTTCTGCCACTCCTCAAGATTCTTTCTGATACGGTCGAGGCATTCCTCAAACTGGGTAATTTCTTCCTCCGAAAAACCTTTGTAGTAAATACTGCCCATTTTATCAGATACAGAATCGTATTCGTCCTTTAAGGCATGTGCTTTTTCAGTCAGAAACAGGAGTGTTTTCCTTTTGTCCGTTCCAGACTGAACGCGTCTTAGCAGCCCTTGATTTTCCATTCTTTCCAGCATCGTAGTAAGAGAAGTTATCGCTAATCCACATTTAATCGAGAGTGACCTGATTGAGATTCCATCTTCCTGCCACAGTACATAAAGAATACGCCCCTGGGCTCCGTTAAACGCATCAATATTCTTTTCGCTGAGAATCTTCTCAAAGATTCGATCTCCAAGTTGTTTTATTTTGGTAACAAGAAATCCGCCATTCATTTTCACACAAAAACTCCTATATAGTATTTTATCAAATAATACTATATAGGAGTTTTACTGTCAACAGTTTGTATGTCTAAGTAGAAGTAAACTCCGATTGTATAATCACTTAATTTAAGGGTTTCATTAGCTGTTATATTTTATTAATAAACTCCCCGCTAACCCTTATAAACACTAACTTTTCTGTAGGTGAGCTTTCCCTTAGGTATTCCCTTGTGTTATATCGTTTCACAAGGCTTTACGAATCCCGATTTGAGAATATCTATTTCCTCATTCTTTCGCTCAATCTTACTGTCAAGCTCCCTCTTCTTGGTTAGTCTTGAAATACCGTGCAAATCGTCTCGTTCTATCTCCAGCAAATTCCTCTCATGCTCTGCTTTGAAGATTATTTCGTTTTGCTTATCCAGTTCATTCTTAATTCGCTGTAACTTTGGATAAACAGCTGCATCCGGTGGCATGGCAGGTTTGGGTGGTATCTGCGGTTTGTGCGGTTCTGTAACCTCTTTATTTTCAACAGTTGGAACAATCGCAATGCCTGGCGTCGATACTACTTCCTCAGCATATACATCAGTTGCTGCAGTTTCTGCCACTCTTCTTTCCTGAGTATCTATAAGGTTTTCTAAAATCAATCTTGCTTTTAACTTCCTTGCAGTTTCCAAAACTTTTGAAATCAAAAGTGCCAGTTTCATAATAGCCGTTGTTATTATCCCCGCAAGTCTTTCCGGTCGACTGCCAAATATCTCAACAGATTCCCTGACACGATCCGTAATCCATTCCTGCTTTATCTGTCGTATCTTCTCTTCAGGAACTTCACTGACAATCGCCCAGTCTACCTCATAATTCCACCGCATACGCACCTTATTATCTTCCCTTATTTGCTCTGCTTTGGGATTATTCTTACCAATTTTCTTGGTGGCAAGGTATAATCCGTTTTTATTAAACACATGGAGCTTTTCTTTGTCGTCCTCTATGAGAAGATTAATAAGGTCAGTATTTTCTATCTAAAATTTTATTAAACCGACTAAAGAACGTTGAAGTTGTTATTATCGCTGCCAAAATATCACTGATTGGCTCAGCCAAAAATACCGCAAATACTTTATTCTGGATAAAATGCGGCAGGATAAAAATCAACGGAATCAACAGAATCAATTTTCTTAAGCAGGCAAGTAATAAACTAACTTTTGCCTGGCCCAATGCCATGAAACTCTGCTGACAAGCAACTTGGAATCCAAGAGAAAAAATACCTGCCATTCTTCACTTATCTCATCATAGCCAGGCATTTCTTCAATTCCTTTTTTATAGCGAAGTTGATGTTCCAATGTTGCCCAGAAATCCATACCATTGGTTCGAATCTGTAATTCTACACGCATAGGTGTTTTACCCTTAGCAAAAAATACTGGTATTTCAACAATCATATGATAGCTTCGATAACCATTCGATTTTGGATTTTTTATATAATCTTTTATTTCAATAACTTTAATATCATCCTGTTGGGTAATCAAATCTGATATCATATAAATATCGTCAATAAACGCACAAACTATTCGAACGCCTGCTACATCATTGAGATATGTCTGTATATTTTCTGTTGTAAATTCATATCCCATCTTCTGCAGTTTATCGTAAATACTATTGGGCTGCTTAATTCTTGTTTTTATAAAAGAAATAGGATTTCGATTGTTCTCAACTGAAAATTCATCATCCAAAACCTCAAGTTTAGTTTGTATCTCCCGAATAGCACAACGATACATCATCATTAAATTATAAAATTTTGTAGCATTATTTAAAAACTGTAGTGATTCCGGACTAGCCATCCTGAGTTTTTTTACTTCATCTTTTGTCATGAAACTTTCCTTTCTACCTCATCCCTGATTTCAAAACATTATTTATTTTGATAGTTGATTCGTTCTCCTTGAATTACTGGATAACAAATCATTTTATCACTATCCAGATTTTCTACATGCATATCTACTGCACTGATCTGATGGTTTTCATAAGTATTGTAATAATAAATACCTTTTGTAACATTACAACACGACGTATACAATGTGATTTCATATTTTCCATCCGCTACTTCGCAACATCCTCGTTGCTGATCCACAGATCCGAGAATGTGGAAGAATTGGCTAACGCTTTCTTCCTCTGATTCACCTGAAATTGCATTTACCTTTGTAAAAACTACACGTACAAAGCGAGAGGAAGATGAGAGATCTCCCGGAAGACCTAATCCTCCCATACCTCTACTATATGCATCAAGAGCCAAATTTTCGCAGAAAGTATTTCTGGGCTGTTTAGGAGATAAATACATATAATTATTTAGTTGAAACATCTGCTGTGGAAATGGCGGATTATTCGTAAGCACTCCTACTGGATTGTCATAAATATGCAAACCATCTGACATAGATTCTACCGTAATTGACTCATTCTCATCAGAAATGATCCAGTGTAATTGTGCTAATGGTAATTGCTCGCTGAAAGGAGTATTAACAATATTAATTCGTTCAAGAAGCTCGCGAACTTCAACTAAAGAAGAACACTGACTTAAAATCCACGGAATAAATTCAAACTGTGCAATATTTTCCACATCTGGCTTAATCGCGGCATAAACAGCATTTCCGACAAAATTCAGTCCTGCCATTGCCACTCCTTTTTCATTCATAGCATCATAATACAAAGGATAATCTTCTGCAACATGAGCCATTCCAATAATTGCATAATGATTTTTCATATCGCCAACATGGCGAAAATTAAACGCATAATTACGTGGTGTAATTACTATCTGATCACCATAAGAGAATTCATAATCGAGGGTTCGTCCAAAGTAAAAATCTTTTGTTTTATAAGTTGCTGCTGTACACATGATCGTTTATCCTCCTAAATAGATTGAAATATGTCAATGAGTTTTTTTCTTGAACAATATTATAGCATAATTCTTTTATTTTATTCCAACTTCATACATGATCATAACATGTAAACTTTAAACTATTTTCCTAGATTATTTCTCCATCAGTTTTTCAAACCAGGTATCCATAGCTAGGATGAATTGACCTACGTCTGGCAATTCTTGCAGCATTTCGTTTAGGGTTTTGTGCTTCACATATTTCTGCACATACACCCAACAGGCAACGCTACTGGCTTCTGATACAATGTCAGCTATGGTTTTGCGCATAAGCTCTTCAAATTCAGCAATTTCTTCTTTTGTAACAACATCATACAATGTTGGTGCCTGATGACTTAATTTTACGCCATTTTCATTTGCATCTTTAAGCAGATTCTTAACTTTTTCTCTTGAGTTCTCCGGTACTTTCATGTACTCCCACATAAATGCTACCACATCGGACGGTGTGTCTTTTTTAAGTAGTGGTAACTGAATATAATCATTGTTTTTGCTCATTTTCATATCCTCCTCACAATATAATAAAATCAATAATACGTTCTCTTGTCATGTCCAGTACAGTATCTACGAACACTCCTGCAAACAGGATCAGATACAGAATAACACTCAGCGAAAACAGGAATGCAACCTGTACCCAGTCATGGTAACAGTATGCAGTCGCTATAATCAACAAAGTGAATATAAACCCAAGGATTCCTCTGAAAACCGCATAAGTCTGTACTGTCATCTTCACTGCCAGGCCGATCACAAAAAGGATCAGCCATACCGGCAGTAATAATATCTTCCCAGCAAATTTTAAAATAAACATGTGCACCTCCTATCTTACCAGTCCTGGCATATCATGGTTCACCTCTGCCTGATAATACCCGTTCATCGTTGACGGTGCATTAAACAGGGCTGCTAACAAATATTTCTTGATATTCTTCACCTTTGTGGTGTTACCACTCATACAGTGTAAGACATACTCGATATGTGAATAGGTCAGCATCAGAAATTTTTTCTTCACCAGTGATGCCGGATACCAATTGCTGGCAATCAATATCTTGTCGTTTTTACACATCACAGTCTCTACGATCAGGTTCACGATTTCATCTACCTGTCGCATATCGTCATGATGGGTTACTTCCAGTGATTCATAATCAATGGTCTCTTTGACAAGGTTTTCATAAGCCTGATAATCCTCAGAGTGATTATCGCTATCAAATCTTTTCTCATCCACAGATATGATTAGATTTATTATCATTCATTTCAGTATCACTAAGATTAGTATTATTAGGGTTTGAAATGTAAACTTCTTGAAGTTTGTTTTCGGGACTTCTAGAAGTTTGAATTGTAAACTTCTGTAGATTCCTCATTTTCCACAGAAGTTTGTTTTTTAAACTTCTTTAATTCCTCTCCAAATTTTTTCTCATCTGTTTTCTCAGGCATAAAGGTTTTCACGTAGATAACGTTCACCTTTCCAAATCCCTGTCTGCGTTTCTCAATCAGACCAATTCCTGTTTCGTCATCCAGTTCTCTCATGGATTTAATGGCTTTATTTCTGCCACAGTTCAGTAATTCCATGATATCTTCGATAGAAAAGTAGATATATGCTCTGTTTTTGTCGTCAAACCACTGATTCTTGATGGAAAGAGACATTCGATCCAACATCAGTCCGTATAAAATTTTAGCATCGCTTGATAAATCTTTAAAGTAACTGTCTGTAAATAATGCTTTTGGTATGCGGTAGAAGCTGAACTGATCAGCTTCAGTACCGTAAAAATAATTAAATGTCATTTTTTTCTCCATAATTTCCTCCTCGTATTATAAAGT
>NZ_BAAHSH010000022.1:0-14015 GCF_054660755.1 Faecalimonas hominis | reverse complement strand
GATACTTACAATTCCATTTAGGTCAGTTTACAAGGAACTACACGCAGACCACGAAACGGGGGCTGCTGACAACAAATAAAGGCTGAGTATCAAGCACCGGGAAAGTGCGGGATATTCAGCCTGTTTTGTTGTCCGGGGTTTCCAAAGGGGCACCCTTTGGCACACGACTTTGCTTGCAAAGTGTAGTGTGTTATACGCTCTGTCGGCGTTGCTGCGAAAATGCGGTTGCCAACCGGGATGGCAAGAGCATTTGAAGCAGCAAGAAAACAAGGCTGTGATTGTGTGGCGTGGAGCCGCAAGCGCAGGGGTGGTTTCATCAGCAGACAGGGCGTATATGAAAGCCCCCGTCCCTCGTCCTATGCCGGACTTCGGGACAAAATGTCCCGAACTTGTGGACACACTCACGAAAAAGCAGACAGATTTTTCTCTCAAAATTGAAATGGGCGGGAAGCCATTTTAGGGCTTTCCCGCCTTGATTGCCCATCAGCAAAGGCGGGCGGGGCTGTCAATGGCGGCGCATAAAATGTGCCGTTCATCTTGACCGTTGACTGGCTCGACTGGATTTGCTATTTTCCAGATAAAATGGTATTCATAGCGCAAATACGCCAAAAATCATTTACTTGTTCAAACTCAATTTTCAAATCTTGCTGAAAATGAGCGAGTAATGTTTGATTGTCCCATTCATATTTCGTATTGTTCCACGAGAGAAATCCCTCCACAAAAATTTTGTGATCAATATGAAATTGTTGAATACATTGCGTCGTTATAGATACGAATTTTTGAACATCGACGGAGGCAAACACACTATCAGGAACACCTGAAAATGCAACAAAAATTGCTCCACCAGAATGTGGACCTCTGTAATAACAATACTTATCAACTAAGCCGCAAGTTACGATAGACAGGTTATGCCCGTTGAATGTATCGTCCAATGTAAATTCTGCTGTCGTTAGTGGCTCTAAATTCCAGCGTTCCCCCACTACTTTTGCGTGTGTGGCTACCTGAATAATTTTCTCGGAAAATCCATTGATATTTTCCCACCCCCACAGCCATGTGTTACTTGATGTTGCTTCGCTTCCGATGAATTGAAGCGGATACTTTTGATTTCCAAAAAGTATTACGCCCTCTGAAAAATCAACATTCCAGTCCTGCCCCTTTACCACCTGCTCACTACAAGCAGTCTGTATTGCTATCATTTTACCTAAGCAAGCTGAAAACACTTGAAACCAATTTCCTGTATCAATATTGAGATGCTCAATCCAAATATTTTTTCTGTTATCCTGTTTTCTGTCTTTGCCCCAAAATCTCATCTGTATTTCCTCCGTAATATATTTCTTTTATTTCCTCCCCCGCTGCGGGTTCGGATTTTTCAGCAAGTCAGACTTCTGTGCAATCTTTTTCAGCCACTTCTTTTCTTCCTCGGACAGCTTTTTCAAATTCAGCTTGAGCCGCTTACAGATAAACGCCAAAGACGCTTGTTCTGGGTCGCCGTCCTCGCTGGCGACTTCGTCTGCGGTCTGTAAAAAATCTTCCAGCGGGTTGTCCTCCGGGACGCTGAAAAAATCGTCCTTATGTGCTTCCCGCAGGTCAAGAGCTATCTTGTTTATATCCTGCTGTATCACATAGCGGCAAAAACTGTCATCATCAATATGGGCGGCGATAAGCTGTCTTAACTGCGGGTCGGACAAGCCGGGATTGTGCTGCTTCATAATGGTTGCGCTCACAGCGTCTACGATGGCGTTTGCACTCTGCACTTGTTTGCCAGCAATACCGTTCACATAGATTTCAAGGTCAGCCATCAGCCGGGGAAAATCCGGGTGTACCGCCAGTTCACACAAGAGGGAATTATCCACCCGCCCGCTTTTCAATAGTTCAATCATATCATCACTCAAACGCAGGTCTGCAAGATCGGCGTTTGGGTGATTTCTTGTTTGGGACAGCCCCAGCAGATAATCGGCGGTCACGCCGTAAAACTTCGCCAGCTTGATAATGGCATAGTGGCTGATGTCCTTGAAGTCCTTTGCTTCATAACTGCCCAGCGCAGACTTGGAGAGATTTACCTGTTCTTCAAGCTGCTCCAGCGTCAGCCCACGCTCCACACGCAGGTCTTTCAATCGTTCTTGTATGGATAGTTCCATGCTCTCCCTCCTTGTCTACTTAATATATGACGACTTAACTTCCTAAACAGTTTATAATTTCTTCTATTTCCATACAAGCATCCTCAACCCTGATTGCTGTTTCCTCGCTAAAGAAGCGGCTTCCTCCCGCTAATTGGTCAATCAAGCTAATTAACACTTCAACATCACAATTCAAAATAAATCCCTGTGCTCTCCACTTTGGCATTTCAATAAGGATTTGATTTTTAATTTCTAAATATTTCGTTTCGTCAAAAGTATTTTCACATCTTAATTTTACCAGAAAACTATCTTCTGCATTTATTAAATCACTTAATTTTGACATAGAGCCCTCCCTAAACGAAAATGGCATTCTGTTTTTTCCATTTTACCATAATTCCGAGAGCGTGGAAATAGAGAGTTTTCCGGGCTGATTTCCGACCTTATGGATATACGGGGCGGGCGGTCTTTTAGGTGTAGACTTAAGGTAGTTCATCGATGAGCTGCACCTTGAAAACAGAATGACCGTCCGAAAAGGAATACCCCGGCAGGGGAAGCACCGCAACGAGCCACTTCGGGACAAAATGTCCCGAAGTCCGGGGAGCATGCCAACGCCGGAACACGCCGCAGGAATGGGGCAGGAAGCCTTTTCGGGGAGAACGGCAAAGGAAAAATGGAGGGAACACATGAGAGAGAACCCATATAAACGACTGCCGCCCATAGAGCGCAAGCCGGACGGCTCCCTTTACCGCATGACACCAGCACAGAGGAAACAGGCAAACGCCCTGATCCGCCGGAAGTGCTGCTGTTATGAGGACGGGAACTGTATGCTCCTTGACGATGGGGACACCCACACCTGCCCCCAGACCATTTCTTTCTCGGTCTGCTGTAAGTGGTTCCGCTGGTCGGTCTTGCCGCAAATCGGAATGCTGGAAGCAGAGATTTTCCGGGATAAGGAGCTAAAACGCTGTGCGGTCTGCGGCAGAGTGTTCGTCCCAAAGTCCAACCGGGCGAAATACTGTCCCGACTGCGCCGCCAGAGTTCACAGGCGGCAGAAAACAGAAAGTGAACGGAAAAGGAGGTCTACTGTGGACAGTTAGGGGCTGAAAGGTCCTTGATTTACAAGGCTTTGCAAGCACAGAACAGGGGCCGGCAATAGAAACTACCGTCTGCCCCCGGAAACAGTCTTCTAACCGTCCACAAAACACGATATGACAAACACCATTTATATCCATCAGCCGGAAAAGGCGGTCAGCTTTACCCGGCTCCCGAATTTTCTCTTTGAAGCCCCTACATTCACACCCCTGTCCAACGAAGCAAAGATACTGTACGCCTTTATCCTGCGCCGGACAGAGCTATCCCGCAAGAACGGCTGGGCTGACGAGTACGGACGCATTTACCTGTACTATCCCATCTGCGAAGTAGTTGGTCTGCTCCACTGTGGGCGACAGAAAGCGGTCAATACCCTACGGGAATTGCAGTATGCGGAGTTGATTGAGATTAAGAAGCAGGGCTGTGGAAAACCCAACTGTATTTACCCAAAATCCTATGAAGCGGTTTCAAACACCGACTTCAAGAAATCCCGTTTTGGTACGCCGGAGGGCTGAAAACCGCACTCATAGAGTACGATAATCAATCCTCTTGAAGTACGAAAACCGGACGGTATATAGAAATACAGAGATTAAAACGATTTTATTTATATCTATTCCATTCCAATCCTATCAGAGCTATTTCCGGCGGAATTTTCCTGTGGAAAAGTCCCGGATAGGAAAAGAATGGGGAAAGGAGTTTATGGCACAGCACGCAATCTTGCGGTTTGAGAAACACAAGGGCAACCCGGCAAGGCCGCTGGAAGCCCACCACGAACGGCAAAAGGAGCAATACGCCAGCAACCCCGACATTGACACCAGCCGGAGCAAATACAACTTCCATATCGTCAAGCCAGAGGGACGCTACTACCACTTCATTCAGAGCCGGATTGAACAGGCGGGGTGCCGGACCCGCAAGGACAGCACACGGTTTGTCGATACGCTGATTACCGCCAGCCCGGAGTTTTTCAAGGGGAAATCCCCAAAGGAGATACAGGCGTTTTTCCAGAGGGCGGCTGATTTCCTCATTGACCGGGTAGGGCAGGACAATATCGTGTCTGCTGTGGTACACATGGACGAGAAAACGCCCCACCTGCATTTGACCTTTGTCCCGCTGACAGAGGACAACCGCCTGTGTGCAAAGGAGATTATAGGGAACAGAGCCAACCTCACAAAATGGCAGGACGATTTTCACGCTTATATGGTGGAGAAATATCCCGACTTGGAGCGTGGGGAAAGTGCCAGCAAGACAGGCAGGAAGCATATCCCCACCCGTCTGTTCAAGCAGGCGGTCAATCTCTCCAAACAGGCAAGAGCCATTGAAGCCACGCTGGGCGATATTACCCCGTTCAACGCCGGAAAGAAGAAAGAAGAAGCCCTCGCTATGCTGAAAAAGTGGTTTCCGCAGATGGAGAACTTCTCCGGGCAGTTGAAAAAATACAAGGTCACAATCAATGACCTGTTGGCGGAAAATGAAAAGCTGGAAGCAAGGGCAAAAGCCGGTGAAAAAGGCAAGATGAAAGATACGATGGAAAGGGCAAAGCTGAAAAGCGAACTGGACAATTTACAGCGGCTGGTTGACCGTATCCCGCCGGATATACTGGCGGAACTGAAACGGCAGAAGCGGCAGCATGGAAAGGAAAGGTGATTTTATAAGTACCACTATCAGATACAAAAAGGAAACGGAAGTCGTGACTTTTCAAGGCAGGGAAATCACGCTGGAAAATCTCTCCCCGGTGTTCACGCCGGAACAGGAAGCGGTCAAACGCCGGGAACTGGAGCAGCAGCTTTATGAGGTGTTCCGCAAATATGCCGATAAGCGGCAGAAAGAGGAAGCCGGGGCATAAGGTTTTCCAAAGCCATCGTTGATTTGCGGGGCTGCTGGCGGTATAATAAAGCTGTCAGCAGCTCCGTTTCTTTTTTAAGAAAAGGAGCGACAATATGAATAATCGAATAGACGCAATCTATGCAAGACAATCGGTGGACAAAAAGGACAGCATTTCCATTGAAAGCCAGATTGAATTTTGCAAATACGAGTTGAAAGGCGGTAACTGCAAGGAATACACAGACAAGGGGTACAGCGGCAAGAACACAGACCGTCCGAAGTTTCAAGAACTGGTGCGGGACATCAAGCGGGGCTTAATTGCAAAGGTCGTGGTTTACAAGCTCGACCGTATCAGCCGTTCCATTCTGGACTTTGCCAATATGATGGAACTGTTCCAACAGTACAATGTAGAGTTTGTGTCCTCTACGGAAAAGTTTGATACCTCCACCCCGATGGGGAGGGCTATGCTGAATATCTGTATCGTGTTCGCCCAGCTTGAAAGGGAAACGATACAGAAGCGGGTGACGGACGCTTATTATTCCCGCAGCCAGCGAGGGTTTAAGATGGGTGGAAAAGCCCCTTACGGCTTCCATACAGAGCCAATCAAGATGGACGGTATCAACACAAAGAAGCTGGTGGTAAACCCAGACGAAGCGGCAAATATCCGGCTGATGTTCGAGATGTACGCCCAGCCCACAACCTCCTACGGGGACATTACCCGGTACTTTGCCGAACAGGGAATTTTATTCAACGGCAAGGAACTAATACGCCCCACGCTGGCGCAGATGTTACGCAATCCTGTCTATGTGCAGGCAGACCTTGATGTGTACGAATTTTTCAAAAGTCAAGGGACAATCATTGTCAATGACGCTGCCGACTTTACGGGGACAAACGGCTGTTATCTGTATCAGGGACGGGATGTGAAGCCCAGCAAGAAAAACGACTTGAAAGACCAAATGCTGGTGCTGGCTCCCCATGAGGGCATTGTCCCGGCGGATATATGGCTGGCCTGCCGCAAGAAGCTGATGAACAACATGAAAATCCAGTCCGCCCGGAAAGCCACCCATACATGGCTGGCGGGAAAAATCAAGTGCGGAAACTGCGGGTATGCCCTTATGAGCATTAACAATCCTGTGGGAAAGCAATATCTCCGCTGCACAAAGCGGCTGGACAATAAAAGCTGTGCCGGGTGCGGGAAAATCATCACTTCGGAGCTGGAAGCGGTTGTTTATCAGCAGATGGTGAAGAAGCTGGCAAGCTACAAAACGCTGACGGGCAGAAAAAAAGCGGCAAAGGCAAACCCGAAAATCGCCGCCCTGCAAGTGGAGCTTGCCCATGTGGACGGCGAGATTGAAAAACTGGTGGACAATCTGACGGGCGCAAACAATGTGCTGCTCTCCTATGTGAATGTGAAGATAGCGGAACTGGACGGACGCAAGCAGGAACTTCTGGCGAGGATAGCGGAGTTGACGGTGGAAGCCATCAGCCCGGAACAGGTCAATCAGATTTCCGGCTACCTCGACACATGGGACAATGTATCCTTTGACGACAAGCGGCGGGTGGTGGATTTGATGATTACCACCGTTGCCGCTACAAGCGACAGCTTGAACATCACATGGAAAATCTGACGGGCGGAACCCCTCCCGTCAGATACCTACCCTGTGTAGTCCCTTGTAAACTGTACTTTTGTATGTGATAAACTATTACTATCCATCTGGATACCTCCTTTGTTTATTAATGCGGTTGGCGAATCTTGCATTAATTATAACACTGGAGGTTTTTTACTGTAAGCTGAAGCACCTCTATCTCACCTGCATAGCAGGTGGTTTATTTGTTTTCCAAAGTTCCGTTTTTCGGATCAGCGAAAAACTCCACAATGGCAAACAGGGCTTTACCCTAACAAATAAAAGAGGAAAATGATTTTTCACTCATTTTCCTCTTTTTATGTCCTATTTCATTGATAAAACGGTATTGGCGTTCTTTCCTTTTGTATATTCTATTGTAACGTTCTGTCCAACCTCATACTTAATCACATCTATAAAGTCTACAACAGATACATCGAATATTTCATTGTTGCCTTCTAACATAATATAGAAGTGGGAATTTCCTTCGATAACGCCCTGCGCAATCTTACTGATTTTACCGCTTACCGTCTGCACTTCACTTGTCTTTTCTTCCTCTTTGACAACTCCGTCTGTCACTAGCAACTGATTATACTGCTTTTCACAGCCACTGACCGTATCGCCGATTGCTACTAACTGATACTTCTGCACATTTACCATCGCATATTTCTTGACAAGTCCGGCGTCATCTTTCAATGCGATAAAATAGGTCGGCTCCCCTGAAATGTTTAACAGCAATGGGAACGTTGCCTTATATTTTAAATGCTGCACCTGTCCTTCTGCCGACGACATGGCTGATTTCTCCGTCGCACCTTCAATCGGATAGAATTTTGTCTCCATTGTGCGCTGATTCATCAATACAAATCCAACGTTAGATTCATCTCCACTTACCGATGTCACA
Source organism: Faecalimonas hominis (assembly GCF_054660755.1). Lineage (NCBI taxonomy): Bacteria > Bacillati > Bacillota > Clostridia > Lachnospirales > Lachnospiraceae > Faecalimonas > Faecalimonas hominis. Next base: position 6,465 of record NZ_BAAHSH010000022.1, on the reverse strand, counting down.
CCTGTATATACCCACACATCGTCATCAATGGCAAGATAATTGTATCCGTCTGTTGTTTTCAGACAGTCTTTCTGTCCGAGTATACTGTTAAAATATCCGTGTTTCAAAGAACCGTAGTAGTCATACAACTGTACAAGTAAATCCGCGGAATATGCTCTGTCAATCCACGATGGCGCTTCATCAATGGCGTAATCTTTTGTCTCACCCGTAACCGCATTACATAAAACAACTCTTCCAATTGTCTCGCCGCCAAATAATCCGATATTGAACTTCTTCACCGGACAAACCCAATATGGTGTTCCGTCATCGTCTGTCTCAAAACTTAAGTCATTGAAAATATATGTCGGATATTTGAAACGGAGATGTCTGTAAATATTGCGGTTGAAATGCTCGCTTGTCGTGTACTTCATTCCCTCTTTCAATTTAACCAGTTCTGTTGTCTGATTTGCCATATCAATTCGTACATATGCCGGAATCCCCTCCGAACGGTTTGTAAACCACTTAATGATATTGGCATACTTAAGCGGTGACACTCTTACCGGTCTGTCATTATAGTTAATCTGTGTATAGATATCATCTATCTCAAACTGAGAAACCATATCTACCATGCTTCCCATTTTACGGTTTCCCAACAGCGAAGCGGATTCCTTATCCAACAGTGGAATCTGGTCAAAAGACAATTCTTCAATGTCTTTTGTAAATTCTCCCTCTTCCACTTTCAGAAGATTTCTATACTTCTTCGCATTAATGATTGGTGAAGATAACAATGTCCCCACAGCATAAATAACGACAACCGCCACTCCCAAAGTAATCAGCGTCCTCATTCCCTTCGAGGACTTTACTTCTTCTTTCGTGCGGATTTTTTTCTTCCAGCCGTACCATACAATTAACAGTACCATGAGTATAATCAAAAATACCCAAAAGTCTTTGGAGTGAATATTAATTGCCGGCAAAGTAACATAATAATATATTCCCGCAACAATCAAAAATGCAATCACTCCTATGATTTTCATTTTCATATTTTTCATAACTTCCTCCTGTGAAAAGTAATTAGGCTCATTGTATCACTCTTCCCAAAATTGTCAAGCATTCTGCACGGAAAAAGGATTGCCGTTTCATGCAGCAATCCTTTTCTCTCTTATTCCTCTGAACGATTTGCAATTTCTTTTTCCTGCACATCTGAAGGTGCCTGTTCATAGCGAACAAATTCATATGAATATGTGCCTCGTCCTCCCGTCATGGAGCGAAGTGCCGTACAATAACCAAATACACATGTCATTGGAATATCTGCTTCTATTTCCTGTTTTCCCTTTGGAAGCGGTGTCATGCCAAGCACACGTCCTCTTCTCTTATTCAAATCTCCCATAACATCTCCCGTATATTCATCAGGAACAACTACTTTAATATTTGCAATTGGCTCCAACAGTACCGGAGAAGCTTCCATAATACCTTTCTTAAACGCCTGCATTGTTGCGGTCTTAAATGCCATTTCCGAAGAGTCTACAGGGTGGTATGAACCGTCATATAAAGTTGCCTTAACTCCCACAACAGGATAGTTTGCGAGAGGTCCCTTAAGTACAGATTCCTGAAGTCCTTTTTCAACTGCAGGAAAATAGTTCTTTGGAACTGCTCCGCCGACTACTGTCTCTTCAAAAACGTACGGTGTTTCCAAATCTCCCGACGGCTCAAATTTCATCTTAACATGACCGTACTGTCCGTGTCCGCCCGACTGTTTCTTGTATTTTGTATCTACATCGGAAGTTTTACGGATTGTTTCTCTAAACGCAACCTTCGGTCTTTCCAATTCCACGTCAACTTTATATCGTGATGCCAGTTTACTCACAATCACTTCCAAATGCTGTTCACCCATTCCATATAGCAATGTCTGATGGTTCTCACTGTCATTTACCACTTTCATTGTCATATCTTCCGCCATCATTTTTGCAAGTCCCTGAGATACTTTATCTTCATCACCTTTTGTTTTCACTACGTATTTCATATATGTATACGGTGTAGAATATTCTGTCTTTCCATATAAAACAGGTGTGTTTTTTGTAGAAAGGGTATCTCCTGTTTTCGTTGCAGTTAATTTTGCAATCGCACCGATATCCCCCGCGTGCAGTTCGGATACTTCAATCGGTTTATTTCCGTTCATCACATATAATTTGCCCGGTTTTTCTTCCGTATCTGACTCTGCATTGTATAAAACATCATCACCTTTTAATACGCCCGAGCATACTTTTACAAAAGAATATTTACCGATAAACGGATCTACCATTGTTTTAAATACATAGGCTGTTTTTGCTTTGGAGAAGTTGTAATTCGCCTCAAAAATCTCATTTGTTTTCCGATTAAATCCCGCGCATTCTCTCTTGTCAGGACTTGGGAAGAAACGAACAATATCAGATAAAAGGTTTGCAGCGCCCTGCGCTTCAATATTCGAGCCCATAGCCACAGGTACAATACTTCCGTCCATTACTTCTGTACGCATGGCAGAACGAATCTCCTCAATTGAAAATTCTTCTCCGGCAAAATATCTCTCCATAAAGTCTTCACTCGTCTCCGCTACCGCTTCCATTAAGGCATCTCTCAAAATCTGCAGGTTTGGAAGACAATATTCAGGAATCTCACATTCTTCTCTCTGTCCGATACCTGTATACCTTCTTCCGGCATTCTTGATAACGTTTACATATCCAACCAGTTTTTCATTTTCACGAATCGGCTGAAAATGAGGCGCAATCACTTTGCCATATCTGTCTGTCAACTGTTTTACCACTTCTCGGAAACTTGCATCGTCAACGTCCATTTCCGTAACATATACCATACGCGGCAAACTATACTTATCGCATAACTCCCATGCTTTTTCCGTACCTACTTCCACACCTGCTTTTCCTGAAACAACAATAACAGCCGCATCTGCTGCACTTACCGCTTCTTCCACTTCGCCTACAAAGTCAAAATATCCCGGTGTGTCAAGAATGTTAATTTTTGCTTTTTCCCATTCAATAGGAGTCAATGTCGTGCTGATTGAGAATTCGCGCTTCTGCTCTTCTTTATCAAAATCACTGATTGTATTGTGATCACTGATTTTTCCCATTCGATTAACCGCTCCCGATACATAAGCCATTGCTTCCACTAAACTTGTTTTTCCGCTTCCGCCATGTCCTAAAAGGACTACATTTCTAATCTCGTCTGTTCTGTAAACTTTCATTGTTGGTGCCTCCTTATTTTTCTAGTTCTAATGTATATATTGTACTAAATTTATTGTCTTTTTACAACTCTTTTATATATTTTATACAATATTTTTACATATGTTAATTTGAACCTGTGCGTCTGAACTGTCACATCTCTTACCTCTTTACTTTTTCACTTTAAATCATCATAGCGTTGACATATTTCTTTAAATCAATTAAAATATAAAGAACTAATTTTAATAAGAAAGGATTTTGTCCATGAATATACCGGAAAAAGTCGGATTTATCGGCTTGGGGCTTATCGGCGGTTCAATCGCCAAAGCCATTCGCCTTTACTATCCCGACACAAAAATTATCGCTTTTGATAAGAGCAGAGAAACACTTGCGCTCGCCATGAGCGAGTCCATTATCGATGTTTCCTGCAATACCATAGATAACAACTTTGCAAACTGCTCCTACATCTTTTTGTGTACGCCTGTCGCCTTTAATAACGCCTATTTAAAACAGATTCAGCCTCTGCTTCACGATGACTGTATTCTGACAGATGTGGGCAGTGTCAAGACCTCCATTCACGAGGAGATCGTGTCACTTGGGTTGGAGAAATATTTTATCGGAGGGCACCCAATGGCAGGCTCAGAAAAATCAGGTTTTTCAAACTCTAAGGCAATTTTAATTGAGAATGCCTACTATATTCTCACTCCCTCGGCTGCCGTTTCCGGAGAAAAAGTGCTGCAATACACTGCTTTTATTCAGTCATTAAAGGCACTTCCCGTAGAAATGGATTATCAGGAACATGATTATATTACAGGTGCCATAAGCCACCTTCCCCATATTATCGCATCTGTTCTTGTGGACTTTGTCAGGAACTCGGATACAGAGGAAGAATTTATGAAACGGCTCGCTGCAGGCGGATTTAAAGACATCACCCGCATAGCATCTTCCTCTCCCATCATGTGGCAGCATATATGCACACAGAATAGCAAAAATATTTCATATATTCTCGAAAAATATATAGACGCCCTGCAGGAAATAAAATGCTCCGTTGAGCAGAAAGAAGAAGAGCCATTATATGATTTATTTCTCCGGGCAAAAAACTACCGCGATTCCGTTCCTGAACATTCAGCCGGACCGATCAAGAAAGTTTTCGCCATCTATTGTGATATTTTAGATGAGACAGGGGGAATCGCCACCGTTGCCACTATTTTGGCGTCAAACCATATCAGTTTGAAAAATATCGGTATCGTACATAACCGGGAATTTGAGGAGGGGATTCTCCGAATTGAATTTTATGATGAGTCTTCCTCTTTAAAAGCAGTAAAACTTTTGGAAAAACACAGATATACAGTATATAAACGTTAGGAAAGGGTTAGATATGATTATTAGAAAAACAAAGGGACTTCGAGGAGTTATAAGTATTCCGGGAGATAAGTCTGTCTCCCACCGCGCCGTTATGTTTGGTTCGCTTGCCGGCGGCACAACTGAAATTACTAATTTTTTACAGGGCGCTGACTGTCTTGCCACAATCAACTGTTTTAGAGAAATGGGCATTGAGATTGAAAACTCTCCGGAGAAGATTTTGATTCACGGCAAAGGGCTTCACGGTCTCCATGTGCCGCAAACTATATTGAATACAGAAAACAGCGGTACAACAACACGCCTTCTATCAGGTATTCTTGCCGGTCAGACGTTTGAAAGCACACTGTCCGGCGATGCATCTTTAAATACACGGCCGATGGGGCGAATTATAAAACCGCTTTCTCTTATGGGCGGAAAAATAAAAAGCATACATGGAAATAACTGCGCCCCGTTACATATATCACCGTCCGCATTACACGGTATCCACTATCATTCAAAGGTGGCTTCCGCACAGGTCAAATCCGCTATCTTACTTGCCGGGCTTTATGCTGACGGAATAACTTCCGTGACAGAGCCTGTCTTATCCCGAAATCATACCGAGTTAATGTTGGCGGGATTCGGTGGAAAATTGCGCAGTTTCACTCAGCCTGACACAAATTTACCAACTGTTTCCGTTGAGCCTGAGCCTAAACTGGAGGGACAAAAAATTGTCATACCGGGAGACATTTCCTCCGCTGCATATTTTATTGCAGCAGGACTTCTGATTCCTGACTCTGAAATACTTATTCAAAACGTAGGAATCAATCCAACCCGCGCCGGCATTTTAACCGTATGTCAGAATATGGGTGGCGATATTACATTTTTAAATGAAAAAACAGTGGGTGGTGAGCCTGTCGCTGATTTGCTTGTAAAGACAAGTAATCTGCACGGAACGGTTATTGAAGGTTCCATTATACCGACTTTGATTGATGAAATACCGATTATCGCTGTTCTCGCTTCTTTTGCTGACGGAACTACCGTTATCAGAAATGCCGAAGAATTGAAAGTAAAAGAGACAGATAGAATTGAAACAGTAAGTGAAAATCTAAAACAAATGGGGGGAGATGTCATTCCTACAGAAGACGGAATGATTATTACCGGAAAAGGATATTTGTCCGGTGCTAAAATAGACAGTTTTCTCGACCATAGAATTGCAATGGCTTTCTCCATCGCAGGTCTCGCTGCTGATGGAGAAACAGAAATAATAAACAGCCATTGCATTGATGTATCTTATCCTACATTTTTTGAAACATTGGAATCTCTATTTCTATAGAGAGGATATAATATCATTCTTAAAGTACTGTTCCCCGCCTGCTTTTTTGCAGGCCCGTGGGACGGTCTTTTTTTTGTTTCCAACTCCTCTTCATCAAAAGCACAATGTTTTCCTTCCAAAGTCAGTGTCCCATACTGTTCCAGATTATAACTTGCCGGTTCATATGTCGGATCTAATGCTAATGCTGCACGAAAATGTTTCATTGCAGATACATGTTGATCTGTCATCTCTAAAATTGCTCCATATAAATTATGTGGCTGCGCCGCATCTGGATATTTCTCCATTGCCAATGCTGCCATCTTTTCAGCTTTTATAAAATCATGTTGAGAACAGCATTGTTTTACATCGAAACATAATTGTCTTAATTCTCTTTCTTCCATTATTTCTTTTGTATTTATCATCTGTTCTTTCATTGTATTCATTCCCTTTCTCATTACAATATCTCTTATAGACTCCCTTTGTCTATATTTGTATTGTAGCAGATTGGGTGTTAAATGGGTTTTAAAGTAAACCCGCATAGAATTAAAGAGAAATTAAAATTTACTCTTCCCCGCTTTCTTCCACATTCAGCATGCGATATCCTACTGGTGTTAGAATATAAAT